>JAGXRB010000049.1 GCA_018336075.1 Bacteroidota bacterium | reverse complement strand
TGGTAACTATGCTTTTGTTGGAACAACAACTCTAACGGCTAACATCACGGCTCGTCCATTAACAATTACTGCTACACCCGGCCAATCCAAAGTTTATGGAACCGCTGACCCAGTATTTGCTTACACTACCAATTCAGGCGTCAACACAGGTCTAGCACCTGGTCAGGCGTTTATTGGTGCGTTATCCCGTACAAGTCTTCTTGAGAATGTAGGTACATATTCAATAACTATTGGTACGCTATTAGCTGATAACCCTCCATTTAGTATTGGTAACTATAGTGTTACATTTACTAGCGCTGACTTTACCATCACACCTAAACAACTCACCATTACTGGTGCTGTTGCTCAGAACAAAGTTTATAATGGAAACACAGTCGCTGTTGTTGGCGGTGCAATTTTAAACGGTGCTGCTTATACTGATGAACTTCAATTAGTAAACGGCACTGTTGGTGCTTTTGACACTAAACATGTTGGAATTGGTAAAGTTGTTACTACCACTATGACAGTTACTGCCACTACAGGTAATATCAACAATTACATTCAACCTGTCAGCCCTGTGCTTTCAGCCAATATTACTGCAAGAGACCTGAATGCAACTGTTACAGCAGATAACAAGCAATATGACGGTACTACCGTTGCGGTCTTGAATCCTGCATTCACTAACTTATTGGGTAGTGATGATGTTTCGTTCACAAATGGTTCAACTGGTAATTTTGCATCTGCAAATGCAGGTACATGGTCAGTTACTACCACTTTGGGTATAACAGGTGCTGATGCTGGTAACTATAACTTTATTGTTCCTGCTAATCCAAGTGCTACAATTAGCAAACGTGCTATTACTGTAAATGTTCCACAAGGACAAGCCAAGAATTATGGCCAACCAGATCCTGTATTACAATACAGTCTGGCTGCTGGTTCAACCCTTGCTGCTACTCATACATGGACAGGCACACTCAGCCGCGAAGCTGGTGAAAATGTTGGTACATATAACTATATTACCAGCCCAATCACTATTTCTGACGCTGGAAACAATAACGTAACTGCAAACTATGATATCACATATGCTGCAGTTGCAGTGCCTGCAGCTGGTGGTAATCCAGGTGTGTTTACGATTAATCCTACATCTACTCCTGTGGTAATCACAGCTGATGATAAATCAAAGTTCAGATGTGCTGACGATCCAACTTTCACATTTACAACTACTGGTCTTTACGGCAGTGATTATGTAACAGCAACACTTTCCCGCACTCCTGCTGGAAATGATCCTGGCTTATACACTATCGGTATTGTAACCTATACGCTACACACTGGAAATCCACTTAATTATTCCAATGTCTCAACTGTAAGCGGTACACTTACCATCATTGATGGTCCTGCCGATCTCGTTGTTACTATCGTGGGTTATGGAAGCGTTGTTGTTCGCAAAGAGGATAACTCTGTTGCAGGAAACATCGTTGGACCAATAGTTGGTTCAACCGTAACAGGATTCTCTACCAATGAATTAATCACCCTGCAGGCTATTCCAAATGCTGGCTATGTATTCACAGGCTGGACTCAGGCATACACAGGCATGGTTAATCCTGTTTCTCTTACAATGGATTGTGGTAAGTTTATGACTGCTACATTCAAAAAAGAGGTAACATTGGCTGACATTACTGTAACTGCTGGTAATAAGACGTATGACGGTGATAATTTAGTTGAAACATACACAGTTCTTTATACTGGTCCTTTATATCCTGGTCAATCGGCTCCAAATGTAGGTGTTGCTTCTGTAACATTCGACAATGCCAATGCTGGTGTAGGTAAAACTGTAACATTCAAGAATTTCACCCTTACAAGTCTTACTGATTTCTATCAGTTGGCTCCTGGTGTTGGTACTTCTACTAAAACCACAACTGCAAATATCACCAGAAGAGAATTGAATGTTATCAACGCTACTGTACCAACAAGAGTTTATGATGGAACAAATGTTGCTACCATTGCTAATGCAATTCTTAATGCTGGAAACCTTGTTGCAGGTGATGTTGTTACTTTAACAAATCACACAACTGGTACTTTTGTTGGCACAGCTGCTCCTCATGAAGGTGCTAATATCAGTGGATCTACTCCAAAAACAGTTACACATACAATGAGCCTTATCGGAACACCTGCTCCTAACTATCAGTTGGTTGTTGGTACCCTGACAGGTCATGTAACACCTCGCTCGCTCGTATTTACTGCTGTAACAATTGCAGATAAGGTGTTTGATGGCACTACAGACGGCAAGATAGCAACAATTGGAGCCACTTCAACATGGCAGAATATTATTGCAGGTGATGCAACAAAACTTTCTGTAGGCACCCAAACTGCAGTTGCTACATTTGATACAAAATGGCCTGGTACCGGAAAAGTGGTTACAATCGCTGACCAAAGTCCTGGTATCGTTCTTGCAGCTGCAAATACAACTATTGGAGCTAGCTTTAATCCTGCTAACTACTACGTACATTATCCAATTGTTACGACCGGTAGAATTGTAAAACCTGTTTATGCAATGTTCACGCCAACTTATCCTGTTGTTCGTCCTACTACACTTCCTATGGAAAATGTAGCCATCGAAACACCAATTATTGTTGAGTTCAGTGAAGTTGTAAAAGACGTACATGGTCAAGACCTACCGAATTCAGACCTTGGAGACTTCTTTGTTGTTGAATATGCTGCGCCTGGATCTACTACTTTTACTACAGTTCCTAACTGGTCTGCAAATAGAGACGGCAATAAAGTTACATTCAATCTTGGTGGTAACCTTGCGTGGAATACACAGTACAAGATACGCTTCCGGGAAATTTATCAGGCTGGTTCAACAACTCCTGGTACTGCTCCTGTAATCTGGACACTTGACGGTGCAGCACGCAACCCTGAAACACCTGGTGCATTGGTAGAAAGCAAGGAAATTCATTTCCGTACGCTTAGCTATGAAAATTGGGTTAAACCTGATGTTACTCCTTATGGAAGTGGGATTGCTTTGTGTAATCAAACAATTAAACTTACCTTCAAGAACCCTGTGAAATATCGCAATACAAATGAGATCACGGATAATCCGAAACATAAATTCTCATTACAGTATTTAAGTACAACCACAGGCTGGACAAATATTGATCCAACCTTATGGTCAGTAAGCATTGATGTTGCTGGCAATCCTAAGGTGTTCACCTTTACCTATAGTCAGCCGTTTGCTTACAATACGCAATATCGTATCAAGAACAATATTGGTGTTGATGGCAACTATGGTTTCATAGATAAAGTTACCGGACAAATTTGGTTAGGTAATGAAGTTGAATATACACATTCTCAAGGCACTAACGGATGGCAATGGACATCAACTCCTATGTACCCTGTTACACTTTCTGTTACTCCGCTTGCAGCTTTTGGTGCAGCACCGTTTAACAGTATTTCTTTAGCTAATGCTCCTGTAAGTACAGTTTCAACAACTGCAACTATCAGCGTTGGTGTAGCTTCAACTACATCCATCCAGCTTACAGCTGTAGCCGGCGAAGGTTACAAATTCACAAGCTGGAGCAAAACTACCGATGGAGGTACTTCATGGACTCAGCTTGGTGTTGCATCATTCCCTTACCAATTTACATTGAATCATGCTGCAAACGCTCCAACATGTACACAAACTGTAGGTTATCGTGCTAACTTTGCGTTGAATAACTACAAAGTTTCTCGTGTAATAACAGCGGTTGGTGCCGGAAGCAGTACACTTACTGTAACTGGTCAAACAGCGAATCCATCGAACCATAATCATGGTACGACAGCTGTATGGACTGCTACACCTGCTCCTGGTAAACAACATACTGATTGGACCTTTACTGGTTTCCCAACTGTTGGTACTTATAGCAGAGTTGTTACATATGGTAACATCAATGGAGCTACTCCTACACCTGGAACAGTATCTATCGTATTTAACGGCTCTACTTTGGTAGACGCTGGTAACTATACAATTACTGCTACATATTCCGAGTTTGTTCCACAGCTCAAAGCTTCTGCCGGATTTGCTGGTACAGGCGATCAGCCAATGTCAATGATAGGCTTGATTCAGTTTACAACTAATTTTGTATCAAGTTTGAGTAATCCTGGTATTGAGTCTCCTAATTTCCAAAATCTGCAATACCAACAGGTGAATGTTAAATACGACACAATCGTTACATTGCTTGCACATAGTGCACCGTGTATATACACATTTGTAAAATGGCAATATTACGACGTTGCAACTTCAATGTGGGTTGACTATGTAACTACAGGAAATCCTCTTGGAGCTAATCCGATTACATTCAAAATGGACCGGAATATCAGGTTCAAGGCTGTATACAAAAACACTGACAATGTACTTGTTAGTGCAACAGCGATGAACACCGATTGGGGTAGTGTCGCAGTATACAACAATCCATTACGCAGAGAAGGTGATCTCATCCAATTCAATGGTGCACCTGTCGGAGGAGCTTCACAAAATTTTGTTCCTGGCACTACGCTTTATCTGACTGTATTCCCTGAACCTGAGTATCAATCATACAGATGGGAATTGGCCGGTACAAATACGACTACCAGTACTGTGATCCATACAGGTGATCTAGAAGACAGATCCTACTACACTTATGTAGTTGATTGTGTACCTGCTAACCTGAAAGCGATCATTGGTCTGAAGGAGTACAAAGTAACAGTACGTTCACTCAATAAGAATGAAGGTACAATCAATGCAAGTACACCTGCTCATCCAGCTTTTGTTGCCGCAGAAAGTAAAACCGTAACTGGTTTTAAATTTACTACTGCAGCTAACCCTGGCACGTTGAATTCAGGTATTGGTGATTTCCAGAGAAATCAAACAGTTGTATTTGCTGCTACAGCAACCGGAACATTTGCTTTCGAACACTGGGTAGATAACAACAATCCATCAGTAATTGTATCTGAGCTGAATCCATACACAGAGACCGTTCTTGGTAACCGTGACCTCAGAGCTGTGTTCGTAAGCACACTGCCTCCGGCACCTACTTATGCTCTGTCCGTAATAGCCAATCCTGCACAGGGAGCTGTTGCTCATGTTGTACAAACGACTGAAACTGTAGTTACAAATCCTGTTACAGGAATCTATAACACTGTTGCTGCACAATCAAGTACATGGACTTTCAAAGCGCTTCCTAAAGCTGGATATTCATTCACCAACTGGACTATAACAGGTGCAAGTGTAGTTACTACAACTGCATCAACAACTTTGACAATGCCTGCCGGCGCTGTTACATTAACAGCTAACTTTGCACCTACACAGTACACAGTTTACGTTAATGTGCGCACTCACCTGCGTGCTGATCCTATCACCAACTTCACCGTTGTGAACTATGGTGGTACAGTAACACCTGTTTCAGGTACATATACTGCCGGAAGCACAATTAACCTCGTGGCTACCCCTGCAAGTGGTTTCCGCTTTGTTAACTGGATGTCCGGTACTGTAAATCCTGAGAATCTTGGAACAAGAATATTGCGTGGTACACACATCAGCGATAGCCCTGCTTACACATACACTGTACCTGCTGTTGCCGGTAATGCACCTATGAATGTTTATGCAATATTCATAGAAATTTCCGACTTCCCAACTCCATATCCGGTTCTTGACCTTTATACTGAAGCTGTTCCTGCGGGAGTCGGCGTTCAGACTGGTGCTGCTAAATATGCATACGGTGTTCAGGCACTTGTAACTGCACAGGCAACAACTCCGGGATGGCAGTTTAGTAGTTGGTCATCAAATGTTATCCCTGCGGATAATTATGTTAACATGATCGGACATGCAACTGCAACTGCTACTTATACAAGAATACCTTATATGTTGTATGTTCAAGAGACAACAGCACTTGGTACTGTATCAGGTACAAGTTCATTCTTCTACAATTCATTACCAATTCCAGTAGCTGCTGCACCGAAACCTAGCACCAATCCTCTGTATACAAATGTATTCCAGGGATGGTACACTGATTTCGCCCGCACTATTCCGCTCCTGGATGCCGGTGGCAATGTAGTAACTAATCCTGAGTTTAACTTTATACCTTATGTATTACCTGCTCCACAAACAAGCGTAACTATTTATGCCAAGTTTGGACAAGTAACCAATACATTCAGTGTAACTGCTCAAACAGCGCTTAATACACCTGCAAATCTTAATCCAATAGTTGGTACCGCTACAGTAACACCTGCAGCTGCTACTTATAACTATGGACAAGCACTTGTTGTAAGCACCACACCTAATCCTAACAACGGATATGCATTCCAGTACTGGACAGATCCTACAGGATTATTGTACATTGAGCAACAAAGCTTCAACCACGTTGTTACTGAAAACATGCAGTTTATCGCTGTATACTCATTAATTCCTTACACTGTAACTGCCAGCGCTCAAATGGGCGGTACTGTTACACCTGTAACTGCTACTTACACAATTGGTCAGACTGCAACTGTTGTTGCTGCTGCCGATATGGGATATCAGTTTGACGGATGGGAAGTTGTTTCAGGTACAGTTACATTTACTGCAACAAATACCACAGCAAGCTTTGTAATGCCTGGCAGCAATGTTGTATTGCTCGCTAAGTTCTCAAAGATTCCTTATACAGTTACAGCAACTGCTGAAACTGGTGGAACTGCAACTCCTGCTACACAAACCAAAAACTATGGTGATGCTGTTACTGTTACAGCAAACGCTTTAGCTGGTTATACCTTCAATGGTTGGGTTGACGTAGTTGGTGCAACTGTAACAAATACAATGAACCCATTGAGCTTCACAATGCCTAACAACAATGTATCGCTCAAGGCTTCCTTCGTAGCTACTCCATATACTGTTTCTGTAATTGCTGTTCCTGCTAACGGAGGTACATTCAGTGCTGTCAACCCAACATATACTGTTGGTCAGGCAGTTGCTGTTACTGCAACCCCTGCTGCCGGATTTGAATTTACAGGTTGGGCAGCCGTTGGTGTAACACCAGTTAACCTTGCAAGTCCTACTGTAAGCTTTAATATGCCTGCTGGCAATGTTACTTTGACTGCAACTTTTGCACCTCTTGGTAATACCTTATCAGGTAGCATTAAATACTTCAATCAGTTCGAATCAATGTTGCCTGTGAAATCTGACTTCACTGTTGGACTCTATGATGGTGCAAGCCTCGTAGGTACTTCAACCCTGACAGCTGCAGGACGTTATTCGTTCACAGGAATTCAACCTGGTCTTAACTACACTGTTAGAGTGATGGCAAGCGGAATTAATACTCCATTAGGTGGTGTAAGTGCTGCAGATGCTCTCGTTGTTAACTATATGGTAATTCAAAGTCCTGTCACTGCTAACTTCCCATGGGTTAATGCTACCGGAGCTACACCTCCTGTATATACTCCATTTGGAATCAAGGTGGCCGATGTTAATTCAATGGGTGGCGTAACAGCTCTCGATGCTTTAACAATCCTTTACCGTACAGTTGACAATATCACTTCATACCCGAACACACCTGACTTCCAGGTTGCTGCTGGTGAAGTAGCTTCATACACTGCAAAGACTTATCCACAGGCTCCAGGAAATGTATTCAGCTTTGCAGCTGGCACATATTCAGGAAGCTGGACTGGAAAAGCTGGTCAGACAATCATGAATCTATACTTTGTAGCCACAGGTGATATCAATGCTTCATATGTACCACAGAGTGCAAAAGCAAAGGTTAACCTCAACTATAGTGGTCAGATTTCAGCCAAAGTTGGCGATGTTGTAAGCATCCCTGTATCTATTGATCAAGCTGCTCAAATTGGAGCAATGACATTAGGTCTGTCATTCAACAACAACCTCCTCGAGGTATTAAGTGTTGAAGGTTACGCTGTTTACACAGTTGACAACAAAAACGGTACAATTCGTATCGCTGATATGAATCTGGACGCTAAGAATGTATCTGCTAACGACGACATCGTTATAATTACTGCTAAGGTTTTGGCTCCGATAGAAGCTAATACCCGTTACTTTGAAATCGACGAAGCTGAGTTCGCTAACAGAGCTGCAGCAGTGATCGACGGAATTACACTCACAGCAAAATCAATTACTGGTGAAGCTTTATCAGTACTTGAGGCTGGCGATCTGATCTCTTCTGCTTACCCGAATCCTTTCAAGGATATGGCTACAATTAACTTTACCCTGCCAGAAGCCGGAAAAGTTACCATCGTAGTTTATAACAAATTCGGACAGGAAGTTAAGACGCTTGTGAATGAAAACCGCGAAGCTGGTGTTCAGTACAATGTTGAACTTAATAGCTACGATTTAGATGGTAGCGGAACCTACTTCTATAGAATCCTCGTAGAAGGAACTGCTAAAACCTACACTGCAAACGGAACTCTTATTTTAGTGAAATAGGAATATCCCCCCCCTATGCTGTTCCGGAGGCTTGTCCTCCGGAACAGCATTTTTTAAAATTCACTTGCGATGCAAAATTGTTTTTATCATAGAATTGGTTTTATACCATTAATTACAGGGCAAGAACATTTGCCTTTTTTCTCATTAACGACATTCCGTTTTATTAAGACTTATTTTGCTTCCTAAATGTGATTTTAATCCGATGTTATCTCTGCAGAAACATTCAAAACTTATAAAAATCAATTCAAAAAAATACAGCAAATGACAAAAAGAATCTACCTAACCATGTTGGCTTTGCTGTTGGCTTTTTCGGGTTTATATGCCCAAAATCCTGAAGTAAAGATTGGCAATGTAACCTCCGGACCTGGTGAAATACTTGTTCCAGTGGAAATGTTGAATTTTACTCAAAATGTGAACTCTTTCACTTTCAGAATTACAGCTAACAGTAACTTATTAACTTTTGATGGGCTTGCCAATGTAACGGGTTTTAATTCGGTAATTGCCAATCAGAGTGGTAATACACTCAATATTGGATATTTTGATCTTACCGGTTACCAACCAAACGGAAAGGTTTTCGACCTGAAGTTTAATTATACCGCTGCCGCCAACACCAACCTTACTTTTCAGGTTGAGCTGTGTGAAGTGACCGCAGGTATTGTTAATGTTGGTAATATAACCTATACCAATGGAGTCATAACCACTACTCAGCCTGTACCTGATCCGGTAGTCAAGATTGCCGATGTTACCACCGCTCCCGGTGCTGTAAATGTAGGTGTAGAAATGCTGAATTTCACTCAAAACGTAAATTCAATACAATTTAAGATTAATGTTCCTGCAAATTTGTTGCAATTCATAGAACTTGTAAACATTAATCCTGCAATGATTGGAGCACCTGAACTTAATTTAACAGGCAATTTATTGTCAATCGGTTGGAACAATGTAACTGGATTTATTCCTGATGGACATGTTTTTGACCTGCGTTTAAATTATGTGGGTGGCTTTAATACCGACATTACCTGGTCGACAGGCAATGAAGTAACGTATTCAGGCACACTTGTAAATAATATTTCATATATTAAGGGATCTGTAAATCAATTACCCGCAGTAGGTACTGTAACGGTTGGTTCTACAGGTAGTGTTACAAACAGTGCTGTTAGTTTGCCTGTATCTTTTAGTGGTGCAGGTTTTGCTGACGTTTCAGCGTTTACCCTTTTTATTAGCTACGACGCTGCAAAATTAATTTATCTTGGAACATCTAACCTGATTAGTGCTGCAATTGAAGTGAATCATGTTGGAAATCAAGTTAATATCGCATGGCAAGGTGCAGCAGCAGATTTTAGCAATCTGACAGCGCTACATCTTGATTTTATCTACACAGGCATTGCTCCTGCTCAGCTTGCATTCTTACCTGGTTGCGAAGTGAATAACACCAATGCTACACCTTTGGCCACCAACTATGTGAATGGCCTTGTTAGCCCGGTTGAAAGCACCTCCACCCTGAAGATAAGCGATGTACTTGCTTTGACCGGACAACTTGTTGATGTGCCGATTATTGCAACAGATATCGACGAAGTTGGTGCTTTAGATATTGTTGTAAACTACGATATTAATAAGCTTACACTTGTAGAAATTGATCTGACGCAACTTACCGGTTGGGAAGTTAATCAGACAGCCGGCCAGGTTATTTTTGGCTGGAATGCTGCCGGTGGCGCTACCGTTACTGATGGCGAACTTATAAATTTAGAATTCTTGTATCTTGGTGGAGGCCTTACGCCTTTAACCTTTGGTGCAAATACTGCTGTTACCGGCGTGAATGCTTTACCAATGATTGTTAACTTCCTTAACGGAAGTGTTGGCCTTGGCGTAAGCAATTCTCAGGCTGTAATTGGCAGTATCACAAATTGCTCTGGTAATACTGCAATTGTTCCTGTTACTTTTGTTGAGGTTGGTAATGTAACTTCATTTACTTTTCCAATCGGATTTTCTGCTGATAATTTAACTTTTGTTGAATTACAGAATGTAAATCCTCTTTTGGAAGGAATGATCGTAAATGCAGGAGCTAATTTTGTCAATATTGGCTGGAACAATACAATTCCTCAGAATCTTGACGGTAAACTATTTGACATGGTATTTAGCCATCTCGGTCTTAACAGTGCTGTGGTCTTTAACCCTGGTGCTGAAGTTACCGGAACTGGTGCAGTAGTTTTACCAATTAGTTTTGTTAACGGTCTTGTTAATTGCAACCTTGAATACAGAACACTTACACTTGATATCACCGGAAATGGTGTTGTTGAAGTAAAAAATGGTGATGTAGTTCTAAGTCCTGATGTCAATACAACAAATGAATTTACTGTTTTTTATGGTACTGTGCTAACACTTACAGCTACAGGTAATGAAGGATGGGAATTCAGTTCATGGACAGGATCGGTTGCTAACACAACCGCTGCTATGACTACTATCAATATGATCAATAATTTTGGTGTTACTGCCATTTTTACAATGATCGACTATACACTTACGTTGAATGCTAATCCTGTAGCTGGTGGTACCGTAACCGGCGCCGGCATATACAATTTTGGTGATCAGGTATCAGTTGACGCTATCCCTGCTGAAGGCTGGGCTTTTGTAAACTGGACCAATGCAGCCGGAGACACTGTTTCAGTTCTTCCTGCCAATGTCATCACAATGCCTTCAAGCGACCTGACACTTACAGCCAACTTCGAAATGATTGATTACACGCTGACGCTTGTAGCCAATCCAACAGCTGGCGGTACAGTAACCGGGGCTGGTATATATAATTTTGGTGATGCAGTATCCGTTGACGCTATCCCTGCTGAAGGCTGGGCTTTTGTAAACTGGACCAATGCAGCCGGAGATACTGTTTCAGTTCTTTCAGCCAATGTCATCACAATGCCTTCAAGCGACCTGACACTTACAGCCAACTTTGCTATGATTGATTACACGCTGACGCTTGTAGCCAATCCAACAGCTGGCGGTACTGTAACCGGTGCTGGTGAATATAATTTTGGTGATGCAGTATCCGTTGACGCTATCCCTGCCGAAGGCTGGGCTTTTGTAAACTGGACCAATGCAGCCGGAGATACTGTTTCAGTTCTTCCAGCCAATGTCATCCCAATGCCTTCAAGCGACCTGACACTTACAGCGAATTTTGCTATGATTGATTACACGCTGACGCTTGTAGCCAATCCGGAAGCTGGTGGTACTGTTACAGGTGCTGGCGTATATAATTTTGGAGATCAAGTTACTATAACAGGAACCCAAAATACTGGTTGGATGGGAGTTAGTTGGACTGATGCTGATGGCAATATTCTTGCTACAACTGCCTCATATACCTTTACAATGCCATCTAATGATTTAACTATTACTGCTAACTTCGAAATGATTGATTACACGCTTACGCTTGTAGCCAATCCGGAAACTGGTGGTACTGTTACAGGTGCTGGTGTTTATAATTTTGGTGAAGCAGTATCCGTTGACGCTATCCCTGCCGAAGGTTGGGCTTTTGTAAACTGGACCAATGCAGCTGGAGATACTATATCAGTTGTTACAGCCAATGTCATCACAATGCCAGCGAGTGACCTTACACTTACAGCAAACTTTGTTATGATTGACTACACGCTTACGCTTGTAGCCAACCCTATAGCTGGTGGTACTGTAACCGGGGCTGGTGTTTATAACTATGGTGCTGTTGTAGCTGTGAATGCTATACCTGCGGCTGGTTATGAATTTGTCAACTGGACAAATCTTAGTGGTGATGTTGTGTCAGTATTACCTGCAAACGATATTACTATTACAGGTGACCTTACCTTGATTGCTAACTTTAACCTTGCATATGTTGCTACCTTCCCATTCTTTGAAGATTACGAAGGTGAAGCATTCCCTCCACTTGGTTGGGGAATTTATGACGTAGATGGAAATGCAAATGTTAGAACATGGGTTAGCTCAACTGCTCAGAATCATACTCCCGGTGGAACTAAATCTGCTTTCCATAATTATGGACCTGCTTCACAAACTGAAGATGGCTGGTTGGTTACCCCAAAAATTCCTCTACCTGCCGGTATCGAAATCAAACTAAGTTTCTGGAGCTATAATGGTTTCCCAACTTGGTATGGAAAGAACAGTGTACTCATCAGTACAACTGGAAACACTGGTGGAAGTGCCGATTTCACAGAAATCTGGACAACACCTACTGTTGCTACTGCATGGATTGAAACAGTTCTTGATCTTACTGCTTATGCAGGTCAGGATATTTATATCGCCTTTAGATATCAGGGTAGTGATGCACACACATGGTTTGTTGATGATGTACTCGTAGATGAGCCAGTATATGCACCGCTTATCGCTGTTGCTCCTGCTTCTTTAACTGAAACCTTAGAAGTTGGTGAATCTTCAGTACAACAGGTTACGGTTACTAATAATGGTGACGCTGATCTTGATTTCGAATTAGTGGTAAACACATCAGTTAGAGCTCCTAAAGTTGATTCAAAAGAAGATTATGAAAGACTTCTTGAAAGAATTGCTTTATACAATGCAAATGGTGATGTTGAATCACCTGCATATATTGAAACAAAAGTTCTTCCTTCGCCTACTGATGCGATTACTTGCCCTGCAGGTAGTTTGATCAGTCAGCCTGCTGTTAATTTTGCTACAGCATACAACTCAGATGAGGGTGGAAACTTTGCATCATACCAAAGCTTTACTGGCGGTGGAATGATTTCTGGTCTTCGTTTCTGGACTATCAGTGCATTCTATAATGGAACTGCATGGGGACCATGTACTGGAATTGATCCAAGACCATTTAATATTGGCTTCTATGCTGATAATGCCGGACAACCTGGTGCTCAAATAGCCCTTTATACCAATATTCAGCTTACACGCACAGCAACCGGTGACATGTTTGCCGGCACTTATCCTATCTATGAGTATACTGCTACTTTCCCTGATGTATTTGTTGCTCAGGGCTGGTTCTCAGTTCAAAGTATGATCGGAACAGCTGTGAACTGCTGGAATCTGACACTGAATCAACCTGGCGGTGCCGGTGTTTGTATGCAATTAAATACATCAACCAATGCATGGACTACACAAACAGCACCACTTGGATTCTGTTTGATTGAAGGTTCAAGCGGCGCAGCCAATGATGTTGGTGTTCAAGCGCTTGTATCTCCTGTTTCAGCTCCAAATCTCGGTAATGAAGTAGTAACTATCACTGTAAGAAACTTCGGAACAGCTTCACAAAGCAATATTCCTGTTACCTATACAGTTAATGGTGGCGCTGCTGTTACAGGTGTTGTTCCTGGCCCATTAGCCGGTGGCGCATCAGTAAACTATACCTTTGCTGGTACAGTCGACATGAGCACTGTTGGACAAACCTATGTATTCAATGCATGCACGAATCTTGCCGGTGATGAATTAGCAGCAAATGACTGCTTATCTGCAACTGTAACAAATGTTGCTCCAGCTTATTGCGGTGCTACTACCAGTCCTGGTGATGATGAATACATCTCCAATGTTTTATTTGGAAGTATCAACAACAGCAGTGGCTGGCAAGGTGGTGTTGCAAATTACACTGCTTTAAACACTGAAATAGGAGCTGGAAACGCTGAAGCTATAACAGTATCTGTTACAAATAACTATTCTGCCAATAAAGTAACTGCATGGGTTGACTGGAATATGGATTACACCTTTGGAACAGGAACAACTGAAGAGTTTATCCTTACCAACGTAGGTGGTACCGGAGCTAGCTTTACAGGCAACATTATGGTTCCTGCTGGCACTGCTCCTGGCGATTACAGAATGCGTATCCGTCTTACCTATAGCGTAGATCCTGTACCTTGTGGAGCTGCTTCATGGGGCGAAGTTGAAGAATATACCGTTCGCGTAACAGGAGATACTCCTCCTCCGACGGAATGGTTGTCTGCTTCTCCTTTAATGGGTACTGTTGCTCCCGGTGAAACTGTAACTATTGACGTTGCTTTTAATGCAGAAAATTTAGCAGTTGGAACTTATGAGGGAAGTCTTGTATTTACCTCTAATGATGGTACGAACCCAACTGTAACAGTTCCTGTTACTTTGATGGTTGAGCCTTCAAGTATTTGCTATCCTGTTCCACGCAACCTTACAAGTGCTGTTAATGGTCAAAATGTTACACTCAGCTGGCAGGAACCTGATTTAGGTGGTGGCGGTGGCACTACAGAAGACTTCTTTGAAGGCTTCGAAGCTGGTACACTCCCTGCAGGATGGGTTACTTATGATGTTGATGGCGACGGATATATCTGGAATAATTCAGCTATTGAATTCAGTGCATTTGATGCTCATACAGGACTTTACTGTATGACCAGCGCCAGTTATCGCAATGATGCTGGAGCTCTGACACCAAATAACTGGCTTGTTACACCTCCTATTGCTGTTACTGCAACCTCAGAACTTAAATTCTGGGTTGATGCGCAAGATCCGGCATGGTCACAAGAACAGTATTATGTGAAAGTAAGCACAACAGGCAATGCTGTAGCTGATTTCACTACTACAGTTCATAGTGCAATTTCGCCTGCAACATGGGCTGAAGTTGTTATTGACCTGAGTTCTTTTGCCGGTCAGACGATCTATATCGCCTTCCAGCATGCAAATGTTACCGATATGTTCTTTATTAAGATAGATGATGTAACTGTTACGAATACTTCTACAAAAGCAGCTTATACTGCTCCTGTAGCCGCTGTACATAATAGCGAAATCTTCTTCAGAACTTCTGGCATGTCACAAGGTGAAATTGATGAAAAACTCAATCCAACTTTCGTATATGTAAGTGGTGATAACGCTGAAACTACCTCAATTGGTGGCGAAGCTCAGATCATTCCTTCCGGAATTAAACACATGAGTGGAAGTCGTAACCGTACCTTGTTGCACGATAACGGTCCATTCATCAACAGTCCTGGTACAGGCCCTAATGGAACAGACCAGAGCATTCTACAGAATGTAACGCTAGGTATGAATACCCTTGGAGCTGGAATTCAGTTTGCATCAAACAACCGCATGGCTGATGACATCGTAGTAAGTGAAACCTGGAATGTTGAAACAATTACTGTTTACGGCTACCAGACTGGTTCACCTACCACAAGCTCAATGACCGGTGGTTATATCCAGGTATGGGATGGCGATCCAACCGCAGGCGGACAAGTTATCTGGGGTGACGTTGTTACCAACCGTATGGCTTCAACTGCATGGACCAACAGCTACCGTTTGAGCGAAGGCACTCCGGGAACTACACGTCCTATCATGAGTATCGTGATGGCAACTCCTGACCTTGTATTAGAGCCAGGAACCTATTGGATTGACTATACCCTTGCCGGAAGTCTGGCAAGTGGTCCATGGGCTCCTCCAATTACCGTAAATGGTCAGGCTGTTACAGGCAATGCTAAGCAATTCCTTGGTTCTTCTTCCACATGGCAGGACTTCCTTGATACAGGTACCGGAACTCCGGCACAAGGCCTTCCTTTCCTTATTGAAGGAACTACTGGCGGCGGCGGTGGCGGATGTACCCACGGACCACTACTTGGCTACAATGTATATCGTGATGGTGTAGAAATTGGCAATACTGTTGCTAATGTCCGCACATATATCGACAGCAATGTAACTCCTGGTAGTTATGTTTATGGTGTATCTGCAGTTTATGGTCAGCCATATCCTGGAGAATCTGAAATCGTTACTACAAATGTTACTGTCACAGTACCTGTAATTACAGTTACTCCTGATTCCTTGTATCACTATTTCTTTGCTTCAGGTGATGCTGCCATACGACAGCTGACACTTGGAAATACTGGAAATGGCCCTCTGAACTGGACTGCAACAATACAGTATGTAAACGGTAGCGGATGGTTAAGTTTTGCTACTCCTTCAGGTACTGTAGCTCCTGGTGCAAGCCAGATCAGAAATGTCAGCTTCAATTCTACTGGTTTACCTATTGGCGTATACATTGCAAATATCCTCATTGCTAGCAATGATCCTGCTACACCGGTTTTCACCGTTCCTGTTGTCATGGATATAGCTGTTGGTGTTGAAGAGAACCCAATGTCGGCTATTACAGTTTATCCTGTTCCAGCCCGCAGCGAACTGAACATTAATCTTGTTGAAGGTGTGAAAATCGTTCGCATGTTCAACTTTATGGGTCAGGTTGTGATAGAAAGCAGTATCAATGGCGAAAGCACAAAGACCTTCAGTCTCGACGGTCTGCGCAGCGGCGCTTACACACTGCAGTTTATCAATGCTGAAGGCAGAACATTCAATAAGACGATCGTTGTTACCAAATAACAATCCGAATACCTTACGAAAAGGGGAGCTCATAAGGCTCCCCTTTTTTATTATATTGCGTTGTACCGATTTACTTTCAATATAGTCCAATTTCCCCGCCTTTGGCGGATCATTGGACTATTTTCAAGTAGCATCGGCATTTACCATTTTAAAATTACAAATGGTATTAAGTGGCTACAACGGATGTATTCCGTATTTTTGCTATCTTTTAAAGTAGATATGGTTTCAATTCAAAATTTAACAATTCATTTTACGGGTGATGACCTTTTCAGCAACATTAATTTTCTGATAAAGGAAAAGGATAGAATTGGTCTTGTCGGTAAAAATGGAGCTGGAAAAACAACCCTTCTCAGGCTTATTTGCAGGCTTGAAATGCCGCATAAAGGTGAAATTGTAGTTCCGGATGAAGTTTCTTTGGGCTACTTACCTCAGGAGAAAGAACTTGGCAGCAAACAAACTGTTTTGCAGGAAGCATTAACAGCATTTGATGTCATTCACGAAACTGAGGCACAAATTGCACAGATTAGTAAGGAACTTCATGAACGCGTTGATTTTGAATCTGTAGCCTACCATCGGCTAATAGAAAAACTGTCAGCACTTAACGAGCGCATGGCGCTTCTTGGCGCACATTCAATCGAAGGTGAATCTGAACAGATTTTAATTGGTCTGGGATTTTCGCATGCTGATATGCATCGCAACATGAATGAATTTAGCAATGGCTGGCAGATGCGTGTGGAGCTTGCTAAGATTCTGCTTAAAAAGCCTTCTTTGCTGTTATTGGATGAGCCTACCAATCATTTGGATATTGAATCAATACAATGGCTGGAAAGTTTCCTGCAGGGGTATTATGGGGCGGTGATGCTTGTCTCACACGACCGCGCCTTTTTGGATAATGTTACAAAAAGAACTATTGAAATTAGTCAGGGAAAGATATACGATTACAAGGCTTCTTATACTGAGTATTTAGATATGAGATCGATGCGGATAGAAACGCAAACAGCCTCCTTCCAAAACCAGCAAAAAGAGATTAAAGAGATTGAGCGGTTTATTGAACGCTTCAGATATAAAGCTTCGAAGGCAAGACAGGTGCAATCGCGTGTGAAAATGCTCGGAAAAATAGACGAAATTTCAATTGAAGATTTAGATAAAAAGGGTATATTTTTCCGTTTTCCACCAGCGCCGCATGCCGGTAAGATTACAATTGAATCAAAAGCTTTGTCCAAATCTTATGATACACTGAAGGTTATTGAGAATAAAGACTTACTTATTACGCGTGGTGAGCGGATAGCCTTTGTTGGTCGAAATGGGGAGGGCAAATCGACTCTTGCCAAGATTCTGGCAGGAGTGCTGGAATTTGAAGGCGTATTAAAATACGGACATCAGGTTTCTGTAGGTTATTATGCACAGAATCAACACGATATGCTTGATTTGGAAAAGACTGCTTTCCAAACACTTGATGATGTTGCTGTGGGTGATATCAGGACAAAACTAAAATCTATTCTTGGTGCTTTTATGTTTAGCGGAGATGCTGTGGATAAGAAGGTCAAAGTTTTGTCAGGAGGAGAAAAAGCACGTTTATCCCTTGCCAAGATGCTGTTGTTTCCAACCAATCTTTTGATTCTTGATGAGCCTACCAACCACCTTGATATGCAGTCAAAGGATATTCTCAAAAGCGCACTACTTCAGTTTGATGGCACTTTGATTATCGTCTCCCACGACAGGGATTTTCTGCAGGGTTTGACCAATAAGGTTTATGAGTTTAAAAAGCCTGAAATAAAGGAATATATTGGCGATATTTATGACTTTCTGGCCGATCGTGATATGGTAAAGCTGCAGGAGCTTGAGGTCGTTTTAAAAACACAGAACAACGATGAGAAAGAGGTTGAATCTTCCGTAGGAAAGCAGAACTGGGAGAAACGCAAGCAAATTGAGAAAGAAAGGCGCAAATCGGAAAGGGAAATCGAGAAAATCGAAAAACAAATAAGTGATCATGAAGATAAACTAAGTGCCATGAATGAAGTTTTGGCAAATCCTGCCAATCATCCTGACGTTAATCTGGATAAAACATGGTATTTATCTTATGATAAGACAAAAAATGAGCTCTCAAATTTGATGGAAGCATGGGAAAAACTTCATCTTGAGATGGAAACCCTTGAGCAAAGTTTAAAACAGTATCAATGAACCCGATGATATAATTGCTCCGCAAATGTGCGCAAAGCAGCTTTTTTGTCCTTGTCTGCATTGACAGCGTCCAAAAACTCAAGACTTTTTTCGTAATATTCCTCCATTACGTTTGACACACAGGCTTCAATCCCAAGATCATTAAAAAGCTGTTTTACCTTGATTATCTTTTCTTTAGGGTCTTCAGGCTGACTTTTATATAAGATGGATAATTCATTTAACTGCAGTTGATCTGCAAGTTCTCTGGCCTTGAGATACAAATAGGTTTTTTTGTTTGCTACAATATCTCCGCCACTTTTTTTCCCAAACTTCTCTTCGTTTCCAAACACATCTAAAAGGTCATCCTTGAGTTGGAATGCTATTCCAAGATGGATTCCAAATTGATATATATCTTTTACAGATTCAGGGTCTGCTTTTGCAGCAATTGCACCGATTTTAAGACTGGCACCAAGAAGAACAGCCGTTTTCAGACGAATCATATTTAAATAATCGTCAATAGTTACCTTCTCGGTATTTTCAAAATTCATATCAAGCTGCTGACCTTCGCACACTTCAATAGCAGCCTGACTGAATACACCAAGGATATCAGGAATTAATCCGGGATCTGTTTTTACCGCATATTGATAGGCCATTGCAAACATGGTATCTCCGGCAAGAATGGCAATATTTGAATTCCATTTTTTGTATACAGTCTCTTTTCCTCTTCTAAGCGGTGCATTGTCCATTATATCGTCATGCACAAGGGTAAAGTTGTGAAAAACTTCTATCGCCATTGCAGGGTAAAGGGCTTGCTGGATGTCGCCATCAAACAGATCACATGCAAGCAATGTCAGTAAAGGCCTGAGGCGCTTTCCTTCCTGCGACATCACATAGCAAATGGGCTCGTAAAGTTCTGTTGGCGACTTTGCGAAATCCTGCTTTTCAATTAGATCGTTTATTATTTGTTGAAATTCCTGAATTTTGACCATGGAAAAACAGTTATTTTATGAGATTCATTAAGTATTCGCCATAACCACTTTTCAAAAGCGGCTGTGCTAGTTTTTCAAGTTGTTCTTTGTTGATAAAACCTTTGTAAAAGGCGATTTCTTCTATACAACCTACTTTAAGTCCCTGCCGTTGCTCAATGACCTGAACAAATTGTGAGGCCTGTAAAAGTGACTCAAAAGTGCCTGTATCCAGCCAGGCTGTACCACGCCCTAAAATGCCTACTTTAAGCTTTCCGTTATTGAGGTAATATTTGTTCACATCGGTGATTTCGTATTCGCCTCTTGCGCTTGGCTGTATGTTTTTTGCTACCTCTACAACAGAATTGTCATAAAAATAGAGGCCGGGCACAGCATAATTTGATTTTGGGGCTTTTGGTTTCTCTTCAATCGAAATGGCTTTATTGTTGCTGTCAAATTCAACAACACCATAGCGTTCGGGGTCGGAAACATGGTATGCAAACACTACCCCGCCAACAGGATCACTGTTTTCAACCATAAGATTTTGTAATCCACTACCGTAGAATATATTATCTCCTAAAACAAGTGCTACCTTGTCATTGCCAATAAACGATTCGCCAATTACAAAAGCCTGTGCAAGCCCATTAGGAACAGCTTGTTCTTTATATGTGAAAGAACAACCCAAACCCTTGCCGTCACCAAGCAGTTTTTTAAAATTTGGCAGATCCTGCGGTGTTGAAATAATAAGTATTTCATTAATCCCAGCCATCATCAGTATCGACATAGGATAGTAGATCATTGGCTTATCGTAAATGGGCATCAGCTGCTTGCTCACTGCAAGTGTCAATGGGTGAAGCCGGGTTCCTGAACCGCCTGCTAAGATTATTCCTTTCATGGCTCAATTTTTTAAGTTATTATTCTTTTTTTTCTAGTCCTTCCAGTGTTTCTATTTCCAGAATATCTAAATCAATGTCATCTTCCTCGTCAAGTATTTCGAGCAAAGGTTCCCTGAATGCCTTGGTTGTACTCCATCGGTCGAGTGTCAATAATAACGAAGGCAGCACAAAAAGGTTCGACAACATTGCAATAATCAGCGTAAATGAAACCAGATATCCCAAAGCTTCTGTTCCGCCAAATGAGGATAGGATAAATATAGCAAATCCAAAAAACAACACAACCGCAGAATAGATCATACTGAATCCTGTTTCGAGGAGTGCTGCCAGTACAGATTCGTGAATCTTCCAGTTGTTCAGAAGCAGTTGTTGACGATAGCGGGAAAGAAAATGTATGGTATTATCTACACTTATACCTAAAGCAATACTGAATATCAAAATTGTTGAGGGTTTAATCGAAATGCCTGCATATCCCATCATGGCTGCAGTAAGAAGCTGCGGTATTAAATTGGGAATGAGTGAAATAACAATCATTTTGAAGGACGAGAATGTTAGCGCCATCAAAAGGGCTATGACAAGCAGTGCAAGCAGCAACGATGAAATCAGGTTTTGAACCAAATAGTTTGTTCCTTTCAGAAAGACAACACTTGTGCCTGTATTGATAACCGTGTAATCTGATGAAGGGAATATGGAATCAATTTTGGGCATCAGATTTTGCTGAATACTGTCAATTTGTTTTGTTGTTACATTGGCCAACTGAACGCTGACCCTTGTAATCTGAAGGCTTGTATCGACAAAAGAATTTAAGATTGTGCGTTTGTCACTTTTGAAATCCGGCATGTACGAAAGGATGAAGTTTCTTTCCTGACTGTTGGGCAAACTATAAAAATCAGGATCGCCATAGAAGAATGCCTGTTTTGAAAACTTAATCAATTCTACTATGGAAATCGGTTTACTGAATTGCGGATAGGTTGCAAGTGTATCCTGCAACTGATCAATTTTCGAGATGGTAGAAGCCCGCAGCACACCTCTTTTACGGTGGGTGTCAATGCTGATTTCAAAAGGCATTACACCGTTAAAATGCTCCTCAAAAAACATCAGGTCTTTGTACATCTGATCTTTATGCGAGATATCATCCACAACGTTTCCGGTAGTTTTGAGTTTTGTAATACCAAAAACAGCGGCAATGATAAGAATTCCGGTAACGATATATACTTTGTTTCTGTGATTCAGAATGACCCAGACAATTTTCTTAAGGATATTGTTCACATTGCCTTTTTCGAAGTGCTGATAGTGTTTTGGCTTTGGCTCCGGCAGATAGCTGAAAACTATGGGTATCATAAAAAGACTGATGACATAAGCCACAAGTATGTTTATAGAGGCTACTATTCCAAACTCCACAAGCATTTCATTGCCAGTGATGATAAATGCTGCAAAACCAGCTGCAGTGGTTGCATTGGTCAGGAAATTGGCTGCCCCGATGCGCCTGATTACACGTGTGAGCGCCTTCATCTTGTTTCTGTGAATAAAGTATTCACTATAATACTTGTTGAGCAGAAAAATGGAGTTTTCTACCCCGATTACTATGAGCAGGGGAGGAAGGATGCCTGTAAGAATTGTGATTTTGTATCCAAGCAGCTGCAAAATACCAAACATGAACGCAACTGTTATCAGTACAATGAGGATAATAAACATTACATTTTTGCCTGATCTGAAAAAGGTTATCAGAATGATGAAGGCTATTAAAAGGGAGAGAAATACAAAAAGCATGAGCTCATGCTGAATCTTTTCTGCTGTGATTGTGCGAATATAGGGCAACCCTGAATAACGTAATTCAATATCATACTGATCAGTGAAAGTGTCAAGTGTCTTCTTGATTTCATAAACCAAAGCCACCCTGTTTTTTGTATTCAGGATGTTTTTGTCCAGTGTAATCATCATCATACTGACGTTGGTTTCACTGTTATACAAAATGCCATCGTAAAATGGCAGGTTGAAAATCACTTTTCTTAATGAATCAAGTTCTTCCTGGTTTTCAGGAAATCTTTTCATCACGGGAAGGAAATCAAACTTTTTGAGGCTGTCGTTGCGGATTAGCTGATACATCCGGGTAATCGAAACGACTTCTTCCACACCTTCAATTCGAAGAACTTCTTCCGTTAATTCATGCCATGCCCTGAAATGCTCCAGCTCGAACAATCGTTCATCCTGAACACCGGCAAACATCACACTGCCGTCCTGCCCAAAAATTTCTTTAAATTCTTCGTAAACGATACTTGCAGTATCGCTTGATGGTAACATCTTTGCAAATTCGTAAGACATTTGTACTTTTGAGCCCTGCCAACCCATAAAAATGGTTATAAGGCCAATAATAATTAAATTTGCAAGACGGTTTCTAAGAATCAACCTAATGAGCAATGTCCACATCATCAAATAGTTTAGACAATATCAGCTTTTTATTTCCTGGTAAATTTTCCAGTCGATTTAAGCACTCGAAATTAGTACAATAAATTGTAATATAAAAATTGGTTCAATATTTGTTTACAAAGCAGCATAAAACATGAAATCTTACAAAATTTTAATGGTATGAAAATACAATTTACTGTCGTAATAATTCTGCTTCTGGCAATAGTTTCATGCAGCTCGCCTTCGCGCCTGATTAAAAATGAGCGCTATGATGAAGCAATTGAAAAAGTGAGCCGGAAAATTCGTGGAGGTAAAATTAAAACAGCTGATCTGACTATCCTGGAGCTGGCATATCACACTGCAAACCAATCTGATCACGACCGTATCAGGTTGTTGCGTGCAAGTGATAACCCTGATATCTGGCCTGAAGTTTTTAGCCTTTATCAGGCAATGAACAACAGACAGGCAAAGGTGAAAGCCCTGCCCACAGAAGTAAAAAATGCGATAAATTTTGTTCCGATTGACCTTATTCCTGAGATTAATGAAGCAAAAACAAAGGCGCAAAAGTATCTTTTTGTAAAAGCTGAAGCATTGCTGAAAACCGGAAATAAAACTGATGCACGTCAGGCTTTTGTTGTGCTTAATGACCTTAAACGAATAAGTCCTGACTATCCTCAGATAGATCAGCTTATGCGAGAAGCTTTGCTGAAAGGCACAAATCAGGTTTTAATACTTTTTGACAACCAGACCGGAATGCCTGTTCCAGTTGAGTTTGAACAGGAATTGCTAAACTTTTCCATGAAAGAATTTGATGGTGAATTTGTTCGTTACGACCTGATCGAACAGAAAAATGTAGTTTATGATTACACGATTTATGCAACCCTTAAACAAATTATTATATCGCCAGAGAGAATGGAAAACAGGCGATTTACTGAACAAAGAGAAATTGAAGACGGAAAGCAGCCCAAAAGGGACGAGAACGGAAACGTAATGCTCGACTCAACCGGAAAAGTAATCGAAGTTGTAAGATACAGGGTGATCGAAGCAATCGTAAATGAAACTATATTACTCAAGAATGCTTTGCTCAGAGGATCGGTCGACTTTGTCGACAATGCAGCCCGCCGAACCATACACACAACTCCTATGGAAGCTGCTTCAAACTTTGCACACAGCTTTGCTGTGGTAAACGGCGATTTGAAGGCCTGTACACCCGAAACCCTTGAAATGATGCGCAGAGGACCTGTGCCTTTTCCTCCCGACGGCATGCTTGTTATGGATGCAGCGCAGCAATTGAATCATCTGCTTCGAAGAATTATCAGAAAAGAGACCGGGCTCGTCAAAAGTGCTGACAGATAGAAATTAAGTGACACGTTTTTGTGAATCAGATATTTTATGAAAGAAAAAGTTCTTTTTATTGATTCTGCGCATCCTTCGTTGCAGGACAGTCTTGAAAATATGGGGTTTCATTGCGAATCTTTTCCCGAATTCAAATATGAAGATTATCTGAAAGTAGTGGCAGAATATTCTGGCTTTGTTATCCGTAGCAAAATTCCAATAAACAAAGAATTACTCGATGTTTCGACACAATTAAAATTTATTGCAAGGGTAGGGGCAGGCATGGAAAACATTGATGCCAACCATGCTGAAAAGCTCGGAATACTTTGCTTGAACGCACCTGAAGGTAACAGGGATGCTGTTGCAGAACAGGCTATTGGAATGCTTTTGGCGCTGTTCAATAATCTACTGAAAGCCGATGCTGAAGTGCGTCAGGGAGTCTGGAAAAGAGAAGAAAATCGTGGACACGAAATTAAAGGAAAAACGATAGGCATCATTGGTTATGGCAATACCGGCGCTGCTTTCGCACGAAAATTGTCTGGTTTTGAAGCCAGAGTGATGGCTTATGACAAATATAAAACCGGCTTTGGCTCAGCTTTGGCTGAGGAAGTGGGTGTGAAAGAAATTTTTGAACAAGCTGATATCCTGAGCCTCCATGTGCCTTTGACAGATGAAACCCGCTATCTTGTTGATGAAAAATATCTGGCAAATTTCTCAAAACCTGTATATCTGATTAACACCTCACGCGGTGCTGTTGTCAAAACAACTGCGTTGATCCATGCTTTGGAGAATGGGATCTTAAAAGGGGTATGTCTGGATGTGCTGGAATACGAGAAATTTTCTTTCGAGGCTATTCAGTCAAGCAGCCTGCCCGAAGCCTTCAGAAAATTAATTGCAAGAAAAGATGTGATTTTAAGCCCGCATATCGCCGGCTGGACCTTTGAATCAAATATGCGAATGGCTTCGGTTTTGGTGCAAAAAATTAAAAAAGCTTTCAGATAGACAGAAAGTGTTTCTGAAAACAAAAAAACCGGATTGCAGCGAATCCGGTTTTTTTATTTCTGGAAATTACCAGTTTAAGATATTATTGAAATCGTAATGCTCTGGGTCGTCAAGATATTTTCTGGCTGCAACATGGTCTTCCGGCCCGAGAAATTGTATTCCATTGTTGAAAACCATATGTGCTTTTTCACTGTCCATATCCACAAGACGTGGTTTAACTTTGCCATTTTCGTCGGCAACATCCTTCAGGTATAAAGGAGCAACTTTTCCTGCCGGATCTGAGGTAACCATAGCTGCACTGATGCCCCGGTCAAAAAGCTCTTTCACACCATAGCCGAGCAAGCCGCAATACATAAGGTCAAATGCAGTTGGACGAACACAACGAAGCTCATAGCCGATTTCGACTGGCCGGCTTTTGATATTTATGTTCAGTTCTTTCAGTTTATGTTGAAGCAACATATTATAAATATGTGCTTTACTAACATTTCCAAGTTCAGGATGTCCGTGATCATCAAAGGTGAAGTTGACGCCAGATGAAACAATTTCTTCATCGGTCATGAAATGGAATACCCCTTCGCTGACGATCGCCACACCATATTTAATTCCCAGAAGTTTTCTTTTCACCATAGAGGAGATGATCAAGCGAACGATGCGGTCAAAGGTGACTTCTGTTTTATTGAACATTTCCGGAATAATGATCATTGGAAGGTGACATGCAGCACCGATGCCAAAGGCAAGGTGTCCGGCTTCGCGACCCATTGCAGAAACTACAAACCAGTTGCCGCTTGTCCGGGCATCTTCATAAACAGTTTGGGCAATACGAACGCCCTCATCCTTGGCCGAATAATAACCAAAAGTGGGTGAGCCTTCAGGTAAGGGAAGATCGTTATCAATGGTTTTGGGCACATGGATATTTTGAATCTTGAAATTGTTTTCAGAAAGATACCTTGATATACGGTTGGCGGTAGAGGCTGTGTCATCGCCACCAATAGTGACAAGTAGTTTTACATTGTTTTGTATAAAAAACCTTGTATTAAACTCTTCATCTTTAGGCTTATGACGGCTCATCTGAATAGCCGATCCACCCTGCTTCTGAATGTCGTCTGCAAAAGCAAAATCGAACTCAACCATGTCAGGATTGCTTGAAAACAAACTCTTGTAGCCTCCATGCAATCCGATAACCCTGTAGCCGCTTTTCAGAAAAACCTTTGCGACAGTACTTATTACTGTGTTGATGCCAGGTGCAGGACCACCACCGGCCAGAATAACTATAGATTGTTGCATAATTTTAAAAATTTGCGCAAAGATACTGCTTTCATCACATTTTCAAATTCCAGCCTGTAGTTTTTGAAATCCCCCAAAAGTCCCATCGGTTTTTTATGTCTGGGTGATGTGAGTCCTTTTAATCTGCAAATGATCGAAATACTTTGACCAATTTCGAATTAATTTTCGAAAAACAATACCCAATATTCTTTTAAAAATGATCTCTTTTTATAGAAAATGCATACTTTTGTTCTTATTAATAATATTTCAAGCAAAAAAAGATGAAGCATCTGACACCAAAAGCATTTATTTTATTTCTTGCGCTGCTGATGGCTATTCCTGCCTTTACACAGCAAAGTATGAGTAGTGAATCCACAAAAAAAATGGCGCGCGAACAAGAAAAAGAATGGAAACAAATGGCCAAACGCGCTAAACAATATGCGCGTGCCAATAATCTGGAAATCAGGCAAGAACATGCCAATGGAACAATTGTTGAATTGATTGATGTTGTAGATGGCATGCCTGTTTATTACAAAACGTTAAACCTCGGAGCAGCCATTACCACACGTGCCAATCAACTTTGGCAAGGCGGTGGCGTTGGAGTTATTGTTGAAGGAGAAGGCTATGATAAAGTTGGAATCTGGGATGGTGGAGCGGTAAGACGTACACATCAGGAATTTAACAATACAGGCGTCCCCAGAGTAACGGATGGCGATGGAACTGCTGCTCAGTCAGGCCATGCAACACACGTTGCCGGTACCATTGTTGCCGGTGGCGTTAATGCAAACGCCAAAGGAATGGCTCACAAAGCAATTCTGAAAGGTTACAACTGGACAAGCGTTGAAAGCGAAATGACAGTTGCCGCGGGTGCCGGCATGGAAATCTCAAACCATTCATGGGGACAAATTCGTGGATGGGATCAAAATCAAACAACAGGTAACTGGAATTGGTATGGAAATGCATCCGTTTCTCCATTGGAAGATTATCTTTTTGGTTTTTATAATTCACAGGCACGTAGCTGGGACATAATTGCCTACAACAATCCATATTTTTTAATTGTTAAAGCTGCTGGAAACGACAGAGGAGAAGGTCCAAATTATGCCGGAACAGAAAATTGGGCAGAAAAAGATGGTGGCCTGGACGGATATGATTGTATTGAAGGCTCTGGTGTATCGAAGAATGTGCTTTCTATCGGTGCAGTGAGCGAAGTGCTTAATTATGTCGGGCCACAAAGTGTTTCAATGAGTAATTTCAGCAGCTGGGGTCCGGCTGACGACGGGCGTATCAAACCTGATCTCGTTGGTAAAGGGGTTGGAGTCAACTCACCTTATAACACATCAAACACTTCTTATCAAAGTTTGCAGGGAACAAGTATGTCATCCCCGAATGTTACAGGAAGCCTTGTTCTGCTTCAGCAACTGTATCAGAATACACACAATGGAACCAGAATGCGCGCATCCACACTAAAAGGTTTGGCAATACATACTGCTGACGAAGCTGGAGCACATCCCGGACCTGATTATCGTTTTGGATGGGGATTGATGAATACCGCACGTGCAGCTGAAGTTATTATTGAAGATGCAGAAGCACAGAGTGTTATCAGTGAAATTACGCTGGAAAACAATGCTACTTACACGCGTGAAGTAACTGTTTCGGGCAACGCACCTTTCCGTGTTACCATCAGCTGGACCGACAGACAAGGTAATGTGCTTGCTGCAAGTTTGAATAACCGCACTCCTTCACTAATCCATGATCTCGATCTGCGTATTGTAGATGAAAACCAGAATGTATATTATCCTTATAAATTAGATCCTGATAATCCAGCTGCAGCTGCAACAACAGACTCGAAAAATCTCGTTGATAATGTTGAAATGGTTTATATACCCGAACCTACTCCAGGAACATATACAATCATTGTGGATCATGTTGGCTCATTGGTTCCAAATCAGGTTTTTTCAATTATTGTTTCTGGCATTGACGATTATCAGGGATTGCCCGAATGTTCAGAAGGCATGATAGATCCTGTTGATGGGTATGATCAGGCTTTGCTGAATCACAAAGTTACCTGGAGTCCTGCCGCTTTTGCTACAGGCTATGAAGTATATTTCGGAACAGATGGCGAGGGAATCACACCTCCAACAAATATTTTGAATGGTGCAGCACAGATCGATAACTTTTTCAGGCTAAGTCTTGATCCTGTTACGACATATTATCTTATGGTGAAGCCAAAAAACAGCTTTGGAGTGAATGAATGTACAGAAATCTATAGTTTCACTACGATGGATGTTATTTCAACATTCCCATATCTTATGAATGTTGAAGCAGTTACACCTCCTGCAATGCCAGATTACTGGTCTGCTGTTAACTATACTGCAATGTCCTGGATCACAACAGGAAGCCTTGGTCAGAATAGTCAGAAATCTTTTGCTTGTTATATTGCATCAGGTGCAGCTCAGCAGTTTAACAACTGGCTGATTTCTCCACCTTTTCAGGTTGAAGCATCCAAAGAATACAATATTACTTTTGGATACAGAGGTTTCTTGCCCACATTCCCTGAATCAATGCGCTTGGTATGGGGTACTTCACCTGACACAAGTTCTCTTACCAATGTTTTGTTCGAAAATCCATCTTTCAATCTGCAGAGCTGGTTGGTTGGAAACGCTTTGTTGGTTCCTGGTATCGATGGTTTTGTATTCCTTTCATGGCATGCCAACACAGCCAATGGCAGAGGTCAGTTTGTCGACAATGTGCTTGTTGAAGACTGGGGCCCTGTTGGTGTGATCGATAGTCCAGAGCGCAAAGTAAGAGTTTATCATAACGATGGAATACTTACTGTTGAATCGGAAATCGATTTAGGCCAGATAGAATTGAAAGTAATCAATGCATCAGGTCAGACCTTGCTTAGCGAAAAACTCAATGGCCTCAAACGTTTTGAAAGAGCAATGAACTTCACTACGGGCGTATATATTATCAGCATTAAAGGTGCAGGTATTGAGAAAAACACGAAACTGTTGATCAATTAAGCACTAAAACAATAGAATATTAAAACCGCAGTGAGCAAATCACTGCGGTTTTTTTTATCACGGTAATCATTTATGACCCCTTTATGATTTATGAAAGTGATACTTATCCCAATTCAGAAGATTACAAGAAAATATTTCGATCAGATACGATCTTCAGGCACAGGCTTGTTCAGCATGTCTTTTCCCGAACCTGTTTTCCATCTGAATCCGGCATAGAGCAGTGCTGCGCTTGCAACAATACTTAATATAAGCAGCGGGATGTTTTCCATAGCCCCAAATTCTTCAAGTGGCACATTCGATTGGCCGGTAAAAAACAGGTAGTAAACAATCACAGCAGCACCATTGTTAAGAAAATGCATCAAAATGGGTACCCAGATTGAACCAGACCAATAGTAAAAGTAACCCATAAAAAGTCCAAGTACAAAACGTGGTATCAGGCCATAAAACTGGAAATGCATAAGGCTGAAAACAAGCGCAGAGATCACAATTCCAAAATGGATATTCCTGAAAAGTTTTCCTAAAACAGGCTGAAGAACCGATCTGAAAACAAGCTCCTCTCCTAAAGCCGGAATTACAGCAATCATCAACAAATTGATCATCAGTCCGGAAATACTGGAAACGCCTAAGAAGATGTCTGTAAGCCGTTTTGCCTCCTCTTCTTTGTCTTTCATCCATGCCTCAAGGTTGGACAAGGAAGCAGGTAATTGTATCGACTCATTCATTTCTGCAAGAAAATGAATGAAAGGCAGCCCTGCAAACATCAGCATCAAACCCGCAAGAAGTATTTTTCTATTTGCAATTTTAGAAAAACCTAAAGAAAAAAGTGGCTTTTCCATAAACAACCAACTGAAAGCAAGCGGCGGAAGAATGAATAAACCAAACTGACTGGTTATTTGCAGTATTCTTGCAGGATTCAAATCAATGGCCTCTTTGAGTAAACTGCCAGCTTCAGCTACTCCAATGCCCAAAAATAGCTTCAGTATTACCAAACCTCCAAGGGTTCCAAGCAGGATGCCAAAAAGCATCAGGAAAAGAAAAGTGAATAGTTGAAATCCACTGGAAGTGTCTTTGAAAAGTGGCCGGGGAATCATATTTCTGTCTGATAATCTGTTTAAAGGCAAAAATAGTATTTTTGCCGCCTGTTTGGATTGATTATTTCAGACATTGATGAGATATAGAATTAAATGCAAATAAATACTGTTTAAGTGATCAAGATTGGCAATATTAATATAGGTGATTTTCCGATTCTGCTGGCACCAATGGAAGATGTAAGCGATCCGCCCTTTCGTTATGTATGCAAAATGTTTGGCGCCGACATTATGTATACCGAGTTCATTTCCTCCGAAGGCCTTATCCGCGATGCCGCAAAAAGCGTAAAGAAATTGGACTTTAGTGAATTCGAACGACCAATTGGCATTCAGATTTTCGGCCACGACATTGATTCTATGATCAAAGCTGCAGAATATGCCGAAAGGGCAAACCCTGATATCATAGACATCAATTATGGTTGTCCGGTAAAAAAAGTTGCATCCAAAGGCGCCGGTTCGGGCATCATGAACGATATCCCTAAAATGGTGGCTATGACTGAAGCCGTTGTAAAAGCTGTGAAGCTGCCTGTGACAGTAAAAACACGCCTTGGATATGACGAGGATAGAAAAGACATCGTAGAAATTGCTGAACGCCTGCAGGATGTTGGTATTCAGGCGCTGACAATCCATGGAAGATTGCGTACAACAAGGTCAAGTGTTCCGGCAGACTGGACACTCATTGGCAAAGTGAAACAAAACCAACGCATGACAATACCTGTATTTGGCAACGGAGATGTTATCGACGGACCTTCAGCAAAGTATTTTCGCGATAATTATGGCGTAGATGGTTTAATGATTGCCCGCGGAAGCTATGGAAACCCCTGGGTGTTCAGAGAAGTGAAACAGTATCTCGAAAAAGGAACCTTGCCCGAATTACCCGATATCCACGAGCGTATCCGCATAAGCAAAATTCATTTAGGCAAATCAGTCGAATGGAAGGGAGAGCGGCAGGCCATGATGGAAATGCGTAAACACTGGGGAGACTATTTCAAGGCTTTTCCAAATTTTAAACCATTCCGTATCCGTATCATGCAGACAGACCAATACCTGGAATTACTTAAAATCCTGGATGAAATTGCTGAGATATATGATGGCGTAATGCCGATCAAGCAGCACGATGAACAGATTAAAGAAGCTTCAGATCTTCCTTTAGAATGCCGTCTGTAAACAGATCGCGTACTCTTTCGGGCTTTAACAGCTGATAGCAGCGCATTCCAAGTTTTTGCGCAGCCTCGATGTGTTCGAGCGTATCATCGATAAACAAAGTCTCTTCTGCAATCATTTTGTGCTGGTTCATAACAAACTCAAATATCTCGGGGTTGGGCTTGCTGAGGTGCAAATCGAAAGAGAAATAAGCTTTGTGAAATAACTGATCAAACTCACGGTATCCGAAACGAAGCTGGAGATCTCTCACATAAACATCATAATGAATCTCGTTTGAATTACTCAAAAGGAAAGTGTAATAATTTTGCTTAACCTGCTCAAGCACAGCGATACGCTCTTTCGGAATATCAAGCAAAAGGGCATTCCATGCATCATCAATATGCTGATCTGACATTTTTGAATCAAGAAAGAACCTTACCTTTTCACGAAATAGCTCGGGAGTGAGAATACCGCGTTCAAATTTATTCATCACCTGCTCTTGAAATTCAGGCGTGCTAAAAACTTCAACGTTTTTAACTCCTTGATTTTTAAGTGTATTTATAGTTTGTTGAGGATCTATATCGAGTATGACTCCGCCGAAGTCAAAGATGATGTTGCGAATATTTGTACTTGTTTTCATGCGAAATGATTTTTTTGCTTGTTTAATAACGATACAAAGTTGTAACTTTGCCGCTGTAAAACAAAAGAGTTTTACGTTTTTTCTTGTTAAAAATTCCTAATAGCGGGCCTATAGCTCAGTTGGTTAGAGCAACTGACTCATAATCAGTAGGTCCCAGGTTCAAGTCCTGGTGGGCCCACAACACAAAAAAGACTGTTTTTAAGCAGTCTTTTTTTTTTGACATAGAGTGAAAAACGAGCAACTGACTCTGCCGAAAGCTTTCGGCACAGTAGGTCCCAGGTTCATTCCGAAAGTTTTCGGAAGGTGGGTCACAACACAAAAAAGACTGTATTATAGCAGTCTTTTTTTTTGACTTAAAGAGAAAAACGAGCAACTGACTCTGCCGAAAGCTTTCGGCACAGTAGGTCCCAGGTTCATTCCGAAAGCTTTCGGAAGGTGGGCCCACTACAAAAAAAAGACTGTTTTTTAGCAGTCTTTTTTTTTTGACATAGAGTGAAAATTGAGCAAAGACTCTGCCGAAAGAACAAAGGGATTGCATTAAAAAACCAATGTACCAAAAATAGATCAGATGTTAAAAATGGCTGTGCAGAAATTGTTTGTTGGAAACAATATTTCAAATCTTTGAAAAGGAAGCTTTTCTACAATCCCTAAAAAACTGCTCTGGCAATTTTTACAATGTTATCAGCCCTTCCCATCGTGTAAAAGTGAATGGCCGGACTATTTCTGCTTACAAGTTCTTTGCTCTGGGCAATGGCCCACTCAGCGCCCACTTCTCTTACTTGTTGGTTGTTCGAACATTTCTGCACTTCCTTCACGAGATCATCCGGCAGATCGATATTAAATGTCTGCGGCAATGTATTCAACTGCCCTAAAGAGGAAATTGGTTTTAATCCCGGAATGATCGGAACAGTTATGCCAACAGCGCGACAACGATCAACAAAATCAAAGAATTTTGAGTTGTCGAAAAACATTTGTGTTACAATGAATTCTGCACCTGCATCAATTTTCATTTTTAGGTATTTCAAGTCACTTTCCATATTGGGTGCCTCGATATGTTTTTCCGGATAGCCCGCCACACCTATGCTGAAGTCCGTTGGGGTCGAGTTGAGAAGATCCTCTTCAAGATAAATACCTTTGTTGAGGTCGCCTATTTGTTTCACCAGATCAAGGGCATGACTGTGTCCTCCCGGTTCTGCCTGAAAATATTTCATCGAAGGTTGTGCGTCTCCGCGTACGACCAACAGGTTTTTGATGCCAAGAAAATGAAGGTCTATTAATGCGTTTTCTGTCTCCTCGCGGGTAAAGCCTCCGCAGATAATATGAGGAACTACATTCACTCCATAGCGGTACATTATCGCGGCGGCTATACCAACTGTTCCAGGTCTTTTGCGGATGGTTTTCTTTTCAATGAGTCCGCTTGGAAGTGTTTTGTAGACAAATTCCTCCTGATGATAGGTTACATTTACAAAAGCAGGATTGAGTTCCATCAAAGGATCAACTGTGTTTTGAATGTTTTCAATATTTTGTCCTTTCAGTGGTGGAAGCAGTTCGAATGAAAACAAAGTCTTTTTTGCAGAGGCTATATGTTCGTTTACTTTAAGCAGATTTTGCATTTTATTTTCAGGCTTTAAGTTGTTCTTTTTAAGTATATTGACAAAATTTTAACGAGGCTATCTGTAATTTAGATTGGCATTTAACAGCCTTTCAATTTCTGAATTGCTCATCTTTTTTCTTTTTGCGTAGTCGTTGATCTGATCTGCTCCCACTTTTCCAATGTTGAAATACTGGGCATCAGGATGGGCAAAGTAGAATCCGCTCACAGCGGCAGGTGGTGTCATTGCAAAGTTTTCTGTCAACTTTACGCCTGTATGTTTTTCTGCGCTGAGCAATTCAAAAAGTATCTCTTTTTCTGAGTGTTCCGGACAAGCGGGATAGCCTGGAGCAGGACGAATGCCCTGATATCCTTCAGACAACATTTCTTCCAATGTAAGTTGTTCATCCGGATCATATCCCCATAATTCGCGACGCACCTTGTGATGAAGAAACTCTGCAAAAGCCTCTGCAAGTCTGTCAGCCAAAACTTTTACCATGATGGCGTTATAGTCATCATTTTGCTGTTCATATTTTTTTGAAAGCGTTTCAGCTCCATGCCCTGCTGTTACTACAAATGCACCGAGATAATCGTCTGTTTTACCTGAGGTGGGCGCGATAAAATCAGTCAATGAAAGGTTGGGAATGCCCGCTTTCTTTTCCTGTTGGTTGCGCAAAAACTCAAAACGGCATTTTTCAGTCATGTTATCTTCTTCATACACAAGGATGGTTTCATGCTCTGACTTTGCCGGAAAGATCCCTGCAACACCACTGGCTTTGAGGGATTTGTTTTTAACAATTTCATCCAAAAGCTGTCTTGCATCGGCATAAATTTTCTTTGCTTCTTCTCCTTTTACCGGGTCATCAAAAATCTGCGGATATTTTCCGCTGAGGCGCCACGAATGAAAGAAAAATGTCCAGTCAATAAAAGGAACCAATTCTTCCAACGGTTGATCTTCTATCACAAAAATTCCGGTTTGTTTTGGCTTAAAAACTTTCGAAGCATCAAAGTTGGCATTAAAGCGGTTGCGTTTGGCCTCAGCGAAATTCAGATAACGGTCTTCGCTTTGACTGTCACGATATTTTTTTGTCAGTTTTTCATAGCGGTCTTTCATTTGTACGATATAGGCATCTCGCTTTTCTGCTGTTGAAAGCAGCTCAGCAATAACAGATGTCACCTTTGATGCATCGCGCACATGGATCACCGGTTGGCGGTAGGCAGGTGCAATTTTCACAGCCGTATGAAT
>JAGXRB010000048.1 GCA_018336075.1 Bacteroidota bacterium | reverse complement strand
CACTTTGGTATAATTTTCCACCAAAGAATATCGCCACTCTTTGGCTCAATTCTGAGGTGCAGCGCACCGGTAATATTTATAGAATTATACCCGGTGGAGTGTTTAAAGGTGCAGCGCACCGAAATATCTGATGCAAAGTTTTTTAACCAATAGCTCCCGAATCCTTGCACAAGAAAATAATACCGAAAGGTGAAATGTAATAGTCCAATTATCGCTCACTCAATTGGCCTGACATTTCTAACCTTCGGCAATCTACCATGACAGTTTTTGGATTCATTGATAATTCACTTTGGTATAATTTTCCACCAAAGAATATCGCCACTCTTTGGCTCAATTCTGAGGTGCAGCGCACCGGTAATATTTATAGAATTATACCCGGTGGAGTGTTTAAAGGTGCAGCGCACCGAAATATCTGATGCAAATTTGTTTACCAATATTTCCCAAATCCTTGCACAAGAAATTATTGAATTAACTTCTAAGACTCCAATAGATCAGGACTTTTTCAGCAAGCCCTTGTTTAGGTAGTTTTGCATAACCCGTCACCCATCCCATCTTACCCTTCCCACAACACACTGATTACCTGTTGCTGACTTTCCTGATAGATACAGTGTTCAAACAACAGGCGGCGTTGATCGCCGGCCTTCCATAGCACAAACCAGTCTTCGGCAAACACCTTCTCCGATTTGTGCAGGTATTTGGTGCCGTCTTCAAAGTATTCACCCGCGCAGGTTGCAGCCGGAATCTCGTTGCCCGGCCCTGTATGTATGCGTTGGAACGGGAAGTCGATGCTGTAGCGCAGCCATTTCAGCTTGCCAGCCTGACTGCACACCATCATCAGCGGGTGGTTGCCAAGCGCGATGAAGCGCAGCAGGGTAGCTGTCAGACTCACATTGTATTTACGACTGAGTTCGTCGACAAGGGCAAAGTTGAACTTTCGTTTGAAGAGGTCGCGTTTAATCCGGTCTTCGGGCAGGAGCAGGCAGGCAGCAAAAAGGTCGGCCTCCCGTTCTGTTTCTATGGAAGAATCCAGGGTGGTCACCGAGCCATGGGCCGGTGTGCCGGGCAGCAGCAAAGTGTTGCGGTGGTCGTCGAGTATGTAGTGCCCCAGCTCATGGGAGAAGGTGAACCTCAGACGGGGTGAATACAGGTTATCAGTGTCTTTGCAATGCAGATAGATGTGAAAGAACCCCCTGTTGTTCTCAATCAGACCGTCGAACTTGCCCTTGTAGTCGCCGAGTGAGTAGGTGATGCCCAGCTTTTCGGCTATCAGCTGTGGCAGTACTGCTTGGGGCGATGGGCAAAAGGTATCGGCATACCAGGAAGCCAGGTCGGAGATCTCCCCTTCTCTGGCTTTGTTCAGGTTATAAAGGCTCATGACCATCTTTTTTGTCTTCCGCATCTTTGCGGTCGCGGAGCATTTTGGCTCTCAGCTCATCAGGAATGTCTTTTCCATTGCGTGCAGCAGCTGCTCTGAATTGCTCTTTTTTTAGAGGCAGTTGCGGCCGCTCTGTTCTTTCTGGCTTTATTTTACCATTCCGAAGTATATCGGCTGCTGTGAATGGTACTGCCGGAATAATAGCAGGGTTTTTTTTTAACTTTTCTTCCACGGCGACCAAGGCAGTTGCCGTTGTTGGGAACAGCTTACCGTTGTATTCGAGGTAGCTGCGCAGCAGGTTTGTCAAATAAACTTCTGACTGCAGATTATTAAAATCTTTCATTTTTGTGATTCTTTCATGTTTTATAGTTCTTTTTTTTTCTTCAGATGCACGTGCTAAATCTGCATTTTCGCATCAACACCCAAAGCCTTTCGCAGGTATTTGAGCGCGCGTGATTTAATGGCTCTCAGGTTTTCGGATGTTGTCTGATACTTGGTTTCGAGACCTTTCATCACATCAGCTGGTCGTTTACATCCCTTCTGCTCACTGGCTATCATGGTCATTAAAATGTCGCTTTGGTCGAAAGCGAGTTGCGCAAGTGCCTTGCGGGCAGCTTCGCGCTGCGCATCGGTGTAGTATGAATCTTCTACTACCTCCTCATAGGCTGCATCTGCATTGTAAGTGTCATCTGCCACATCATCAAAAATGACTTTTCCATGTTGCATATCAGCATCACTCTGAGAGAAGTCGTCCGATTCAGATGGAGTTGGATGTGTTATTTCTGCTTCTTTCTCATCTTCTTCAGCGGTCTTGCCTGGTTGGTCGATCAGGTTGTCCGAATTGTAGGGGGCGTTTTCTTCGTTCACCAGATAGCCTTCAGCGTCAGCAGTGGAAGATTGTGCATACATGGGCCTCAGCAAAATGTGGCGGCGGTAGGCCTCCTCACCACCGTTCATCAGTTCGCGCAAGGCCTCTCCGGCAAGTTGCATCATCCACAGCTTGACTTCTTTGTTGAGCGCTTTTCTGTCTGTAAATGTTTCCAGATGATCAATATTTGACAGCGGGTATGTGTACACCATCATAAAGGTGTTGTTGTGTACATCGGCCGGCAAGTGCTTCCCATGACGGGGGGTGTAGTTCTTGCAGACCGCATACACAATGGGCCAGACCTGGTCCTTGTATCTTTCGTAAAAAACATCGAAGGCTGCCACACTGACGGTAGCGGGGTCGTCTTTCCAACTCATCTCGAGAAGGAGATCTGTGTCGGAGAAGGAATACAGATCCTGGGTTTTGTTTTTTAAATCAATCATTTTTTAATCATGTTATCTACATACTAGGCAAAACCGTGACAAGGTTCCAAGCAATTCACTTACAATCACTTGCAAAAACCGAAAATGTCCGTTTACACCACTTTTACACCTCATCGGTAAAAAAGCTGCTTTGGTGGCAAAAAAATACCACACATAAAACAAATTGTTGAAGGTGATTGTGGTCATATGGTGATCGGTCGGTTGGAAACAAATTTACGATGCAAACCGGCGTATCACCATTTTTATGGAAAAAAGTTTTCAACAGATAACAACCCATGTCATACTTCCTGAACCATGCTCTGCAAAAGCATACACAGGATGATTATGCACATAATTGCATCAATTTACCAGAGCAATTTGTTGTCGGATATGGGGGGTTGAAAGTGGGATTGGGGGGGGTCAGTATGCCGGAATTGGGTCGGAAGGGGCAGTGTTGTTATGCAAACTGCAAAGTCCTTGCTGAACTATTACCACACAATTGGAAAGCTTCCAACAGTGTTCAATAAAAGCTAAATTTTCTTAGAAAAGCTTAGAGCAACAACCCTTCTTTCCAACTTTTTTCAACTTCTCCGAAATAAACTTAGAAAATATTAGAATCTTGGGATATAGTAGGCCGAAGGCTTACTTCCGTTACGCTTAGCCCTGATGCTTGTTGCAGGTCGATGAGTTCAAAACACCGGGCTTCCTTTTCCATGATTTTTTTGCCCGCAAGGTAGAGGCATCCAAATGACCCTGCAATATGTGCCAGACCGAATGCATACATTTGAGCTATACCCCTATTTAAACCCGTAGATACAATTATGAAATCTGTTTTGTTGAAAACCACTAATCCGGCATCTCATCCCAAACACGACCTTCGAGCAAGCGACCGGCTTTCTTTTTGTTTTTACCACCCCATTGTTTGAAGAAAAATGGAACGCCTTGTTGATTGCACATATCTTTGATATCAACCACCCATTCAGGTTTCATAGGTCTTGCATTTGGGCCAGATTCTCCTCCAACAATTACCCAATCAATGTTTGACAAATCGAGGACTGGAAGTTCTGTCAAAAGCGGTTCGATTGAAAGAAATTTTACAAAAGCACTACTATAACGTAAAGCCTTGATGCGCTCAATATGTAATTTACTTTCAACCGTTACGCCCATCCATATATTCTTTGTCCAGGTTAACTGGTCATTAAATTCACATAGTTTCTCTGGCCTTTTAGTAAGTACCTGAAAGGTGTGTTGGGGACATTCATTCATCGTTTGAAAAACTCGTTGAATAAATTCCAGTGGTATTTGCTCATGAAATAAATCGCTCATTGAATTGACGAAAATTGTACGCGGACTTTTCCATTCTTTAGGTTCACTAAGTAACTCGGGATGTAATGTTAGCCTAAAACCATTTCTATATTTTTCGGTACCCATGGCATACAAGCGGTAGGCCATACGTTCGGCATAGCAGTTTTTGCAGCCCTCAGAAACCTTTGTACAGCCTGTGGTTGGGTTCCAAGTTGTCTCTGTCCATTCAATTTTCGAATTTTTCACAATATCTTGATAGTAATTTTCTTTTCTGGTTCAAAGTCTAAATAGAAGGCACCTTTTCTGCGCGCTTCACCCCCAAAAGTAAGCATATTTTGTTCCTCAAGCCGTTTCAATATCTCATTGGTTTTCTTGATGCTTATTCCATTTTCAATCGAAAAAAGATATATCTCTATATTTGATCTTCCATCTTCTAAATATTTGAGCAAGTCTAACTCATAACCCACGAGCTTTTTAACTTTGTTAGCGCTTCCGTCATTATCAAAATCAAGACTGTACTGTCCTACCCGAACGGAATCATTGTCTATATCAAAATTCGTTTCTCCTGTATGTACGTCTAACTTCCATGCTACATCTAAAAATTTCTTGAGGCCTAAGGGATGCCCAGATCCAAATATCACTCCATAAATGTTTCCATTTTTTCTGATTGAAAACTGCCCAAGATAGTATTTCTTGCTGGCTAACAACGATTTATAATAATTGAAAACCGCACGATGACAGGAATAAGGATTTGAGCTGTCGAACTCAATCTCATTAATTGATAAGTATTTTAAGAATTCAGGCTGCTCTTTAAATCTTTTAAGATAGGAAGTTGAAATAAAAAAGATAAAATCAGCATGACGCAAAGATATGAGCTTTTTAAAGATACTTTCAGATACGTGTTTAATGCCATATTGATCAATAAAAAGCATGCGGGGAACTCCTTGACTATTAAGAAAATAGTTATACCACCTTTCAAATAAGTCTTTAAAATCCTCTTTAGTCAGCTTTATTTCAAAAGGACACGAATCATTAGGGTTCGTGCAGAAATCATATTTTGAGCTTGATGAACAGGTCTTTAGGTGTTCACCAATGTTCTCGGACAAAATATCAATTTTATCGCCATCTAGATCATTGAATAATACTTTAAGCCTAATGTTATTTTGGACAAGCTTTTCACATTGATTACTAATCTCATTTAGAATGATTAAAGGGCTGCCCGGATTGCCATTTACGTCCGTTCCACTACCGGCAAAAAAATCAAACACTTCAATTGTTTTTGCCTTTTTGCTTATAAAAACCGGCAACCACTCTCTCAGGTACAACTTAAAAAGCTCAAGTTTAATGCTTGTGCCTTCATCAAAATTTCTTTTGTTGATGTCTTTGGTCATTTTTTTGTGTTTTAGGTTTGCTTTTTTATCCTTAAAGCTATTGGGATCTTTTATGCAATTATTGATCGAGTTTATCTGTAAAATTCAGTTTTCAATCATTTTATTCATCCCCCTGCTTTCAGCCTGTTAAAAGCTGTAAAAAACCCTTTCGCATAGCCTTCGTATTCAGCCACACTTTCTTTTTTGATGTGAAACGACCTGACACTAGTGAGCCGGTAATGGGTATCGGGTGTGATTGAAAATCCGGCTTTTAGTCGTTTGTAGTGCATGCATTGAATCTTTTCGGGCGAAACAACAACAAACCATGCATTTTTATATGGATAGTCGGCATACTTTTCACCAAACTCAAAACAGCCGTTGGCTCTGAACTTCACTTCCAGATAAAACAGGTCGCCTGTTTCTCCACTCTGTACAACAAAGTCGGGCATATAGCGCAGGTCTTTACTGGTTGTTTGGCGGTTATTGCGCAGCACCCTGCTCAGAAAAGGATGCAGCCGCTCTAACCCATAATTGAAAACATTGTAATTGTTGCGCGAGAACAAATCTTGTATTAGCTGCTCTGCCATGCGGCCTTTTAGGCTGTTGAGGTTGTATGGATTTGGATATAAGTCGTTTTGTTTCATCATTGGTTGTTAACTTAAGGGTTTGCTGATTTCAAAAGAAACGATTTTTCGCATCATTGCATCCTTATTTTCCGGACTGAAATGCCGGCTAATTTCCCTGATTTTTTCATCGAAATCATTTGTGCTATTCTTTCGGTCATGGTAAAAAATCTCAATTTCAGAACAATTTGGATGACCAAATAGCAGATTTAATAACACTCTATCCGATAGCCCACATGAATGTCCAAGAATGTATATTTTGTATTTGTCAGTATCACAAAAGCTTATCATCCTCCTGTAATTTTCGTTTTTTAAATACCAAAAATACTTAAGGTGGTCTAAAAATGCATTTTCGTTTAGATTTTCTATTTGTTGATACAAATTATCCAATTTATCCCCATAGCCAAAAATGATCGCTTCCGGATCTTTAGATATGGTACCATGTATGTTAATAATACTGACATTTACAGGAAAAACCGATTCGTAAAGATTTACAGTTTGAGTGTAGTTAAAATTTAGTATGAGATAGTGCTCATGCAAATCTTGAGTTTTCAATCTCTCAGATTTTTCATTAATTATTCGCTTAAAAACTGATTCTATAGATGGTTGAAAATCAGCTAAACCAATATCATTGGTTGCCAAATATTCAGAAAGCTTAGTTTTTAGCGCTTCGAAAACCTTATGAAACTCTCTAACTAAATGAATACCATAAGATTTGTTCGAATAGTTATCTTTGATGCAATACTGATAATACTCGATCAATTGTTCGAAGTAGGCTCGTTCGATGTCTACCCACCTGCTTTCTAAATAGTTAGAAAAAAGCTTTTCAATAAATTCATGTTTAAAATTTAAATGCGGAGCAGAATAGCCACTTAAAAACTCATTTAATTCGGCAAAAGATTTAAACTTTTCCCTTATTTTAAAAACCCCAACAATCGAAATGAGTTCATCTTCAAATTTATTTTCTCGTATAGAGTCCATGTGTGCCAAAAATGCTTTGTTCATGTACCAAAGCATAAAATCTGCATACCTTGTCTCCAACCCATGCGCCAAATCAAAGCCGTTTCCAATAATGAGCAGTTTATTCATTCTACAATAGTTTATGTTTGTTGGTCTTCAGTATCACTTCCTGTTTGCCGAAGGTAATTATATGCCTACCCAGAAGAAATGTCTTTTGCTGTACTTTGATTCCGTCAACGTAAACACCTGACCAACTCCCAAGGTCATAAAGCCAGACATTGTCCTTCTGGTTGATGATGACAAAATGCCTGCGACTAACTTCCGGGTCATTAAACAAGTCGTAATCGTTTTGCTTAAAGCCATTTCTCCCAAATGAGATGATCATTTTGTTTTCTTCATATTCTTGATCACCAAGCTGAAAAACGATCGTATTTGTGGGTTTCAGGAAATGAAGAAACCTGTACTCATGAAAAAGCAATTTTGAACTCAGGAAAGGCTGATTGTTTTGATTCCAACTTGAGTTGCTTTTCTCAGCATAAACCAACTTGTTATAATCCATAAATGCTGTTGATTTGCCGGAAACAGCTTTTTCCTCATCGAACCTGTTATTCAAAAGCCGAAATAAACCAAGGTTTGATACAAAGACCTGTAAATCCGGAAACATCTCAACTGCCAGCAGTGCTTGATCCAACCCAATCTCCCACCTGCCCGAAATGAAGTAGCATTGCAGTAGAAGGTTTAGCGCTTCTGCATCAAAGAAATGTTGATTCAAATAACCCAGAAGTAGGGAAGTGGCCTTAGAAATTTGGTTTTCAGAGATGTAAACCTCTGCCAACTCTTTCTCAACAATGGCATTTCGGTTGAGTATTAAAGCATTTTCAAAACAGTTCCTGGCTTGAACCAAATCATGCGTTGCCAGAAAATATTTCCCTTTGAGAATGGTAAATCCTAAGTTATTCCCGGAAACAATGTTAGAATACAAGATAGACCGCACATTTTTCCAATGTCGGACCTGCAAATGAAATTGCAATTTCCGAACCAGCTTTTCTTCCTGCAATAACGATTTCGTTAAAAATACTGGAATATTTCGGTTGATGAGTGCTTCGCCAAACTCTGACATCGATTGGAATCGTGCCTGTGGATTGTAATGACAAGCTTTTAAAATGAAATGCTGGAGCCAGGGCTCAAAGTTCAGGATAGGTAAATCCGCGTTCTTTACTTTTTGTACAATTTGTTCTTTTGAATGTCCAACAAAAGGATGTGCTTGATTCAAAAGCTCCAGCATGGTGATCCCCAGCGCATAGATATCTACCCGGCGATCGTCTGTGGTTGGATTACCTTCCAGCATTTCCGGGGCAGAATACAAAATGGTTCCAATGCTTGTATTCACTGTTCCAAAATCGCTGATCTTGATTGTTTTATCCTCCGAAACCAATAGATTGGCCGGCTTGATGTCGTGGTGCACAATGCCCTTTTCATGCAGGAAGGTGAACGCCTGCGCGAGCTGAATGAATAGGTCAATAATATGTCCGAAAGAGAGATTGTTTTTACCTGCAAAATCATGGAGATTGCCCTGACTGCAATACTCCATCACCAAAAACAGGCGATCCTTTTCCTGAAAACTGCTTTTATAACTGATGATATTTTGATGGTTGATTCTCCCGAGGTGACTGATTTCTCTGAGGATATTCACCTGATGAAACCTTTCCTTGCTGTGAAGCATTTTGATAGCAAAGTAATTTTCCGATAGAGATTCCTTGGCAAGATATACCTCTCCAAAGCCACCTTTCCCCAGTGTTCGGATGTAGCTGTAGCCCTTTTGTGCCAGTGTTGTTTTTATGGATTCGTCCATCATTTTCTATAACGTTTTCCTTTATGCTTTAATCAACATTTTTTTCATCCTTTTGCATAATTTCTGTTTCATTTACAGGAATTGAAAAATTGTTTCCCTTTTCAACCAAAGTTAATATTCGGTCAATAACAGTTTGCTCGTCTTTAAAAAACTCATTTAGTTTTGGATCGTTTTTCATTCGTTTCTCCAAAATGTTTTTAATTTGCTTCACCTCTTCTTTAACAGGGGTTTTCAATTCGAAATCGGTCAAAATACCGATTTCATCTTTTTGTGAGAGGAATGGCTCGTACAACTTTACAAAGCCCCTTCCTATTGCACCATAAAACATATGAAGTTCAGGATCAGCCGTCATGCTGTCTGTTGATACTGGTTTTACACCTTGTCTTAGGATGTGGCTTCTTGAGATGCCAGGATAAGGATCAATATAGTATATTTTCTTGATGCCTAATTGGTAGGCTTTTTTAGAGCATAATTCACAAGGGCTGGCTGTGGTGAAAAGTATTCCGTCTTTTAAAGGCTGGCCACCATATTTCGAGATTTGCAACATTGCATTTTCCTCCGCATGAAGCGACCGCGTGTGGACCTGATTCTTTTCCCCCTTAAATGTATTATAGACAGTTTTGAAACAATAAGGACAATTGATACCACCAAGTGAAGTGTCACTCAACTTAGCCTCGTTAAAACTATTCTTGAGATAGTCATTAAAATCCTTCGATTCCTGATCAATCTCTGCATGATCCGGATCTATAATAAAACTACCATCTGAACTTTCTTTAAGACCAAACCCTTTTTCAAAAGAAGAGAAACCAAACGGATTGTCCTTTACAATATCTTTAGCATTGCGCACAACACAGGGTACAGCTCCCCTTGGCACATCATTCCAGCCGATGGATTTCACCGAATATTCGCTATCTGTAATCACTGCACCTACTTGTCGCGATATACAACCTGAACTTAACTTGGCGTTAAATGCAAACTGCATACAACGCTCAATGGTACTTGGCGTAATTAAACCTGGCTGTTGAACGAGACCCTGCAATTTCATCAACTGCTGCTCAAGTGTGATAAAATCAGTTTTTGACGAACTCTTACTGTTTGTAATGATGTGGTAATCTGCTTTCTGAATACAATTTTGTACATCTGGCGTAAAAAAACGTCCTTTTACAAAATCATTACACTTATATTCCGTTTCATCAAACTTTAAAATACCCTCAACAATTTGCGAATCATTGTATCTTTCTAATAGTTTTGATTTTCTATCATCTGATTTCACCGCGACCAAATAAAAGCCCGAGTATCTTTCTTTAAAGAAATTGATCTCTGAGGAATTTCGTAGTGAATCAATTACAACATGAGCATTTTTGTTTCTGTCACTTACCTTCACACCTTTAATAATACGATTTATTACGTGAGCAATATGATAGATATGCTTAAATTCAACCACTTCACTTTTAAAAGGTTGGCCAGATTTTCTGAAATTTGAGGCTGTGTGATGCAACAGAAAGATTCTTTCCAAAGTGCCATATTTTACCAAAATAGCATCTATCTGCTCTGCAAAATGTTTAAAATCACCCCAAAAAAAGATGGCCAGTTCTTTTAGTTTCTTATCCCGTTTTAACTTATCAATACTCCGAAAACTCTTCGCCTTTTTTATGATGGGAGAATGGTATTTAAACACAGCGTATAATTCTTTATGCAACTTGCTTACGTGCTTCTCATCTGTTTCCTGGCTGAAACTTTTTCTGAAATAATTCTTTAAGTGTTGACTGAAAGCTCTATGACTTACGTTTTGAATTAGCAAAAGGATCAACACATTTTTGTACTCAATCGTATTATAGGTGATCCAGTTAGATATGCTAAAATTGTACACTATTTCATATTTTCTTTCCTGAATTATTTGTGACATTTCCTTTGGTCTAGTAATTTCCAGGTCTTTGAAATCCTTTGCAAGTATTCTTGCAACATCTGTACATCCACTTCCAGAACGCCCTGTTATTCCTATAACAGAAAAAGTCTCACGAAGTGAGTATAGTTCGTCCAATTTAGTTGAAGGATTTGTTTTTTTCATCGTTGATTTCTAACTTATTAATTGGTTTAAAAACACAAAGGAATCCATTTCCAATTTTGTTCTATCACATTTGCCTTGCAGTGCTTCTGGGTTTTAATGCTCTTATGCAGGTTTTGGCTTTAGTGTTGGCTGGTGCGACCTGCAAATGTGCTTGACTACGAAGAGTGGGCTATACGTTAATTCCTGTATCATTTGCTAATTCCTCAACGGTTTTTATAGCTTTTTCTAATTCTATTTTAAACAATGGGGTTTCAATGTCATAATGAGAATTTGGGTTAAGTATTCTGTCTTTGTATTCCATTAGTTTTGAAAGTTTGTTAACATCTAAACCATTGGCTGTACCCTTTACTTTAAGCGCTTCAATCATTTTGTGAAGGTCTTTTATGCTATAATCAGCATTTAATCTTTCTTGTTTAGTTAAATATGTTTTGCAGAGTTTTTCGGTTGCTTTCCTTAAAGTATTCGCTGATAAATCAAGTTCTTTTGCATGAAATAGAGCCCAAGCCTTTTGTATCTGATTTGTTTTTTCAATAATTAATGGTTTTGGTTGACCTCCATTTTCATTTTCAAACATTTCAAGGTACATCCAGTTGGTTTGTCTTAAAGTTGTAATCTTATACTGAGCAAGTTCGAAAAGAAACCTGTCATGTGTCATTAAAATTAGCTGGTAATCATTTGAGTACTTGTTAAACAACAAATCTAAAACAACATCCCTGTTTGACATATCCAAACTAATCAACATATCATCAATTACTAATGTTTTTAATTCGGCTGTATAGAGTTTTATATCCAAAACAGCAAAACGTACTGATAGACCAATAGCAGACCATTTTGCCTCATTTAAAAAAGTATGTGGTTTCTTAATGTGGGGATTTATTATGCCTTGAAATTCCGGAATTGAAATAATTATTTGCGGCAAATGAAACGTAAAAACTGTTTCGCTAATTTCATAAACTTTTTGTTTGAACTCAAGTTTAATTTTGAAATTATATTTGAATTCGTTCTGAATTAAAACATTTGCCTTAGTAGTAATTTCTGAAAGAAAATTTTTTAACCAATTGTTCCAACCATTAACATTTTGTTTGTAGGCTTTGTATCTCTGAAAATTTCCTTTTTCTTCTGTGGTTGCCGCGGTTCTTAAGGATGCTGTTGGATAAACCTCCTCTCCCTCTATATTTCTGATTTTGTCTGGACCCTTTGCTAATTTATCAAAAGTATCTAAGCATGGTGTGTTTCCAATTTTTACATAAGGCAGTACTTCTTCATAAAACCAATTCCACAAATCGTTATTCATTGAATGTTTTAAATTGTGTAACTGAAAAAGCACCCTGTAATTGATAAAATCGGAAGCCATGTTGCTTTCCTGTACATCAGCATTGCCACGAATGCAAAGGTCCCTGCTCTTTCTTGAAATACGATAAGTTTTAGCATTTGCACCAACCTTTAGAACCGCTTTAATATGTGTATCGTTTCTACCTGTTGCAAAAATGTTTACCAAACTTTCATCGCCTGTTTTCTTGAAGTATCTACGAATTTCATCATCCGTTTTCTTCAAACTACTTTCGAGCAAAGTATATAATGCCCAATAAATAGTTGACTTACCGCTACCGTTCTCACCGTAAATCAACATGTGTTTGCCACCAATTTTAAGCAATGGGCTATTAGGCTCAACTTCTGAGAAGAACTTAAAATCGTTAATATGCAGTTCGTGGATTCTCATTATTAATGGGTTGTTTCATTAATCCTTTGTATAATGTTGGGGCTTCTGGTCGAAGAAACCAAAATTCTATTCCGTATCGGGTTATCCTTCTCTTTCAACCAGTAGTAATTTTTTTGAATGGCATCGCGCTTTCCTTCAAAGGTTGGTATGTTGGAAATGTCAGGAAAATTGACAAACTGCAATACATCTATTTCTTTTTCTTTCATGTGCTCTTCAAAGTAAAGCTCGTAAACCATCATATTCAAAACCTCTTCAAATTGCTGGCTTATCATTTCGTTTGAAGCGTGTTCCAATACGCTTAGCGTTTTTGGGTCGTTCAGCAATATTAAATAGTCGGCTAAAATTTCAAATGGTTTTCGTTTTTCTTCTGAAAGTTGTGGTATTGGCAATTGCTCAACAAATATTTTACTCCATTGGTTTGTCCCTTGCCCTGTTGACGAAGAAACTTTATCTAAATACCACTCCATTACTTTGGAATTAAGCATTGTGAGAAGGTATTTATTGCATTCGCTAACCATAATGTAGGCTGGCGCAGTAACATACATTTTATTCTTATCAAGAGCAAATGCTGGTTTGTCAGAAATTGAAAGCCAAACAATTTTTTCAATATCAAAAACATCAATGTAAGCACAATTTCGCAAATTAGTCCAATGGTCACCTTGGTCTGCTCTATCAATTAGAGTTTGTAGTTTCCCTTTTGAATCCGGTTTAACTAACGGCGAATTTGAATCTTTATATTGAAGTAAATGATTATAAATTGTTGGATATTCTTTTTCAACTTCTATTCTCTTTATTGCTGGGAGTTTTTTCTTTTTATCTTCTTTAGTTCCATTATGGGGAAAAATTACATAATGATTTGTAAAATTATAACCAAACTTTTTTATTTCTCGACCTCTTAATAAGGGTTTAATAATTTCTTCGCTTTTAGGCTCAATTCTAATTATTTCATTTCTTTTTACTTCATCAATAAAAAATGCGTCATTAAGTCCAGTTAAAAACCCTCTGTAAAATTCAATATCCCATTCTTTAAGTTGAATCCCTTTTTTGATAATTTGATTTTTTATTTCAAAATCATCGTTATCAACAATAACCCAACTTTCTTTGTCTAAATCGTACAGAACAATTTTTTTCGCATTTAAATAATCGTTTATAGAATTGCCAGGCACATAATCGCCTTTAATTGCAACTGCTTGAAGGTTTTTATTCCATTTTTCTTTTTTGGTAACCATTATGTTTACCTCAACAGTTGCTGTAGGAAATATTTTGGTATCTTCAAAGTTGAGAAGTATTTCGGGATTTGATTTGGTAACAAAAAATTCCCTTAGACCTTCGCCAAAATTGGTACGCATCCAAGTGTTAGAAGTAATATAAGTTAAAGTTCCTTTGTCCTTTAAAATTTCAATTCCTTTTTCGAAAAACAAGGTGTATATATCGCCTGTGCGTTTGAATGTTTTAAAACCTGCATCTTGCAAAATATCGGCATTTTTGCCCATTTTTTGCAATTGTATATAAGGCGGATTACCAATGATTACATCAAAACCACCTTTTTCAAACACATCCATAAAAAACAAATGCCAAAGGAAATAGGGGCGTTCGTCGGTATACTCAAAAGCAAGCAGTTTTTTGCGGGCTTCGCCTTTCTGCTCCAGTTGTTTTTTTCGTTTTTCTATTTCCTTTTCTGTTTTGTCCGATTTTCGCAAAAACTCCTTATGCCGTTTTAATGTTTCTTCCAAACCTGCAATTTCAATCAACAGTCGGTTTTCGTAACCTTCCAACGATTTATCAATATGTTCGGTAACAATTTTATCTATTCGCTTCCGAATTTCAGCCTTTTCGGATTTATCTTCCACTTTGAAGTAGGAGGAAACAAGCTCTTTTATATCGTTTCTGTTTTTATCGGTGAAACCATAAACTGTTTCGGGTTCAAGGAATAAATCAGGTTCAATTATTCGAACTTTTGGTTCTTCAAAAAGGGCGGCTTTGCTTAAATCAATTCCTTCGAAGCTTTCGAGCAGGCTGTTTCCCTGCATAATTTTATAATCGAGGTTGGGCAATGGGTGCGGGTTTTCCTCGTCAACTACTAAAGCCAACCAAAAGCGGAGTTGTGCAATGTCAACTGCTCCTTTTTCCAAATCAACCCCATAGATTGAATTTTGGATAATGTCTTTCTTTACCTGTGCAGGGTTGAATTTTTCAACGGGAATAAGATAATCATGAATAAACTTTTTGGCTTCAAAAATTTCCTGCAAAATGCCAATAGGAAAGGCCCCTGAGCCAATGGCAGGGTCGCAAACCTTTATTTCGTCCAGTAATTTATTCAGCAAAACAGCATTGTCTTTAGTAACAAGGCTTTCAGAAACAACATGATTGCGTACAAACATTTCAATATCAGCTTTCGCATCAAACGAATTGCTCAGGTATTGGACAATGCTTTCCTTGCACATATATTGCACCACCTCTTTTGGGGTATAAAAAGCACCTTTCTCCCGGTTTTCTTCCAATAAGTTTTCAAAAATATGCCCCAACATTTCTGGATCAATACCTACTTCATGGTCATCGGGCCTGTTTTCGTCAATGGTAAAATTGTACTGTTCAAAAAATTCAAGCAATTCTGCAAAGTACTTTTCAGGAAAGTCAATCGTTAAAACTTCCTCCGGTTTATCAGCATCAAACAAACCCCCATTCAAGTAAGGAACACGCGAACCATTTAGTTTTCCGCTTAATCCTTTTGTTTCAAAAATATCATTGGGTCTTCTTGTGTTCAGCGTATTGAAAAACAATTTAGTAAGGCATTGACTGTGAAAACGGGTTTTATCGGAAAAATCAGCAAAGAGTTGTTGCATAAATTGTTTCTCGCCATTCTCCCATTTGTTAGTATTGACTGAGCAACCCATCCACCCTTTTTTCTGTAAGAAATGCAGAAATACTATCCTACCCAAGAGTTTCTTAGCGAAATCTCGAATAGGCTTTTCCCTCTTTACCTCTTCTTTAGTTACATCCTTATCAAGTAATATGTCTCGATAACCATTATCAGTATTGGCAATGTAACGCCAAAACTTTTCATAATGCTCTTTGTAGGTTCTAAAGAATTCCTTTTTAAGCGATTCAACCGAGAAAGTATCAATAATATCTTTGATTCCAATTTCCTGATTATCACGTTTTGCAGCAAGCATTAACAAACGCTTTGCAGCAGTAGTGCAAGCCTCGTTGCCTCCCAACAGATAGGTATAGCGTTTGGGCTTAGTTTCACCTTTTATAAATGCACCTGTTTCAAGATCAATCTCAGACCATTTAGCAATGAAAGAAAACCTGTAATCGGTCTGTTTTTTTGAGTAAAAGAAAACAAAAGCCCCATGAGTAATATTCTGGTCAATGTGTTTGATTGCAATCTCCCTTAAGCCCTGACGGTTCTTGTCGATATGAATACTATCGTCAACTTCAACTTCAAAAATGGCCAATTGTTTTCCATCATCAAGTTTGACAAGGCCAGTTTGCTTGCCGGAAATAACTTTTGAGTTTTCGAAAAATGGGTTTGATGGATTGCTGAAATATTGAACCTTTTTGAATAGCAGCGAGAACAATGGTTTCCAGTTCTTTTCGAAATCAAACTCCATCCGGAGTATATTTTTTAATTCAAGTTCTTTCATTTCAGTTTTCCAATGGATGAATTGTGGTTCAGAAGCGACTTTATTTGCGTAATAGCCATTTGGTTAAGTTGGTACAGCCTGTTGGATTGCGCTAAACCCTGATGAATGAGCATGGCATTGATACTTTCAAGATTTGATAAAACTACCAATTGTTCGATTGTAGCCATATCGCGGATGTTTCCAGATGCAGTTGGGTTTTCGGACCTCCATTGCTGCGCAGTTTTGCCAAACAAAGCCACATTAAGCATATCGGCTTCGTCGGCATATATAAAGGATACCTGGTTTTTATTCAATTCTTTTGGGATAAGGTTTTCTTTGATTGCGTCGGTATGAATGCGGTAGTTGACTTTGGCCAATGTTCGCTGGAAGTCCCAGTTTAGTTTTAACCTTTCGTTTTCGTCTTCTTTTAAGCGTTTGAATTCTTTTATGAGATATACTTTAAACTCCGCAGAAATCCACATACCAAACTCAAATGCAATATCGACATGTGCGTATGTCCCCCCATATCTACCTGCAGTAGATCTCAAACCGATTGCATTTGTTTTTTGAACCCAATCTTTGACGCTGATTTTGTAATTATTTAAACCAGCCTGACTTTTAATTATGGCGAATTCGCCATAATTAAAACTTGGATTGTTGACACTTTCCCATACACCCAGAAATTCAACTGTATTGCGATTTCTAAGCCAATCAGCAATAAAAAAATCACCGTCTTTGGCTTTTAACATATCAGTGAGTGAAATGAAATCACCAAATTCGTCATTGATGATTGCTATCTGGATGTCTTTTACATGTATTTTATTGGTTTTCGCCACTCTGAATGAATTTAGTTTTGTTTAATTAGACCGAATTCGGGGTAATTGAAATTATTTTCAGCTAAAACTTTCAGTGATAATTATTTCCGGGTTATAAATTCTTGGTTTTACGATCTGTAATTCCTGATATATTTCATCTTCTTCCTGCTTTAGCGGATAGCTGTTTAGTATTCCAACAATTCTTTCAAGAATCAGCACAGGATTTAGGGGTGTTTTCTTGACGGCTTTATGAAGTTTGTTTATGTCGCGCTGCAAGTTTTGAAATCTACCTTTTCGGATAGCTTCTTTAGCAATGATGATAAGCTTAGATTCCTTGTCGTTGATAAAAGGTAAATGAAGCAATGCGTCGAGGTATGCAATAGCACTTTTTTCGTTTGGACCCTGGGTGACATCAACTTTTTTGTCTTTTGCTTTTTCATCCTCAGCTTTATCGGCAAAAACCTTAATAGCTTTTTGCACCTGCTCGTGGTGCTGGTTGTGCAAGGGGATTCCTTTTTCGTTGAGAAAAGCTTCGAATTGCCTTACTGTTTCGAGGAATGTAAGTTCATCAACTTCGTTGTTTGGCTTGATATAAATAAACGCATCCCGTTTTTCGTCTTTGATGAAGCAAATGGTGCCATTCTTCAGAATGGCATTTTTTCTACCAACTCTTGCGCGTAAAGGCATGTTCTTTATTTGCTTGAAAAGCGCAGGGTTCTTTTCTTTAAAGTCACGAATCATCATCAGGTAAGTCAACTTTTCGTCCGTTTCTTCTTCCATTTGCTTATCAAAAAGTCCGAATGATTCTGTTTCCTCATCAGGTGAATAGATTTGACTGTCCTCGCCTAATGCGGCATGAAAAGCCTGGAGTTTCATAATGGCTTTTTTCTCGAGCTCGATATCATTGTTTACTTTAGCCGTTGGGTAGAAGTTAAAAACAAACACTTCTTCTGCTGTAGAGCCAATTCTGTTGACTCTACCAATGCGTTGCATCAATCTTGTTGAATTCCAGGGTGTATCATAGTTTACAATAACATTTGAACGGTGCAAGTTGATGCCCTCAGCTAAAACTTCAGTAGAAATGACGATATCGAAATCATCTTTTTGTTCTGCTTTAGACAGATTAGCATCAAAATTCTGTCGTATTGATGGCATTTTCTCTTTTCTGGATCCACTATCAACAGAAAGAATGCGATAGTTGACTTTCCTTTTAAGCTCCCTAAACAAATAGTCAGTTGTTTCTTTACTTTCGGAGAAAACAACAAGTTTTGACTGAGGATTGATCGTTTTACTGAGTAGTTTATTTTTAAGGTAGTCGACAAAAACATCCAGTTTTGGATCTTCAATTATTTTTTTCCAGTCGTCATTTAAGTTTATGAGTAACTCATAATCATTTTTCAAACCCGGGAGAAAATTGTACTCAAAATCATCAGGTTCACAAATCTCAATGGTAGGATCGTCAATTGATTTTTCGATAATAAGATTGAGTAATTCTTCTTCTTTACCCTCGTTTATCATATCAGAGACAGGTAAATTTGGTGCAATGTATATTTTACCGTTCTCAAACATCGTAACCATTGCCTTGGTTGCCAATAAAAAGCGTTCTAGGGATTGCTTGAAGGCGAAAAAACTGCTGTCAATTCTTTTAACAAGCAAGGTTTTCATGATTCGTGCCAATTGTCCCGAAATCATGTCTGCTTGCTTGTACTTGCTTTTTTTTGGTTGTTTCAGAAAGCCAATTGCTCTGTAACGATTGTAAGTTAATCCCTGTGTTTCGTTACTGAGTACAAATATTGTTTTGTCATAGAGAAGTTCCAAATGAGGTTCTAATTGGTAAAAAATCTTCTTTGGTTCTTTGACCTTAGGGAATTTAATCCCCTGGTTCATTAAATCTTCAGCATATTGTTTGTGCACAAGCAGGTCGGTTCTTGTTCTTCTCACAATTAATGGCTCAATAACTTTTGTGCGGATTCTTTCATAGATTTTCTTAACACCAGCCTGAACAACTTTTATGTCTTTTTCATTTTTCAATTTCCTGTAAGCATCAATCTGAACCCTGAAAAAATTCTGAAGGTTGCCTGTTTCAAGCGTTGAGTTTTTGCTGTCCTGAAACAAATAAACCAAATTAGCTATATCCTCCGGGCGATTGTTCAAAGGTGTGGCAGAAACTAACATGATTTTCTTTTGCACCACTGTCCCGTTGGGTAAAATGCGTTTTGTAGGAGTTTTGCATATTTTTTGCAAATCATTATACATTGTGGCAGTGTCGGTGCGGAACTTGTGCGCCTCATCAACAATTATCAAATCATATTTCGCCGGGTCGGTCACTTTATGCAGGCTTCCATTGGTAACAATTTTGACATTGTCTAACCTGAATTTATCAACCGTCTCGGACCAGTTGTCCTTTAAAGCCGGGGGAACGATTATTAATGTTCTGGAACGATATGTGGGAAAACCATTGGTGTAGAAATATTTTTTTGCAATGATTATAGCTACAATTGTTTTCCCTAATCCCACAACATCGGCAAGGAGAAATCCACTATGCTTCATCATTTTGGCAAAGCCATCATTAACAGCATCAATTTGGTAGGATAGACGTTTAAAACCTTTTGGTAAATCAGTAATTGAATTGGGATCAAATTCGATGCTTTTGCCAAAATATTCGATTAGAAATTTCAAATATACTTCATAAGGAGTATATGTATCATTCAGGTAAGTGTCTTTCTGAAGTTTCTCAATGTATTCTTCAGCAACAGGAACAGATTCTTCCCAAAGTTTATCAAAAGTTTCTGTAGCGAACTCAATATCAGAATTTTCCCTTAGCTCCACATTGAACTCAAAATTACGGGAAAGCCCGGCATCTGTTAAGTTACTTGATCCAGTAATAACTGACCCATAACCATGATCGTGTTTTTCTTTTTCTCTGAAAATATAGATTTTGGCGTGTATATTCTGTTTTGGATGAGCCCTGATTTTAACTTTACCGGTGATGATGTCCGAAATTAACTGAATCATTCCATTTTCAACATCTTTATCATATTCGGCTTCTTGAATGCTTTTTTTTATTTCAAGAAAGAACTCTTCCTGAGCTCTTTCGGCATTGCTATCGAAAAGCAGGCCTTGTGAACTTGCCTCATGAATCAAGTTGTCGATATTGATTCCCACTAAAACCCTGATCTGATCTGATTTTTTTACAAACTCCCTAATTCTAAAATAACCCGATGCTCTGAAGTAACCAACCAAGGCATCGAAAAAGTGAATCTGTTTATGTTGAAATATTCCCTCGATTTTGTTGATGAGGGTATTCTGATCCTGATTGGTAAAAAATTTAGTATTCATTAAATGTTATATCTCGTTCCTAAAAAATCAACTCAAATGTACAGATAAATCCGATTTCACAAACATTATCTATGTTTCCACCAGGCTTTCTTTTTCTCAGAGTATTTGAAACCTGGCAAAGCAGCTGAACTCCAAAAACAAAGAGGTGAGGTCCATATCCGTATGGTCTCTTCGTTCTGATTTGGTTTCGCAGCAATTGTTTTGTGCCCTCTCCGCATGATGCGGATGTCGTTGCGCATGGGAGCAGCTTCTATGTCGCCAGTTTGGTCGTAAGTGAAAGAATCAAGCAAGTCAGGAAAAATCTTAAGTACTTTCTTAAACTCCTTGTCATCCAGTTCGATGAAATCATTCGGCTGTATATACTTCAGACATATACTCAGTAATTTGTAATGCGAAATTAATCCACAGTTGGGAATAACCCAAAAAGCCCCGAAATTGTTATAAAAGGTAACCAGTTGATTTACTGTGTAAATATCTGCATAAGCACAACAATTGATTGCTCTTACCGAAATTTCTTCCTTTTCCTTTAGTTCTTCTAGCGTGTAATCTTTTTTTACATGTTTCATTTCTTTACCAATTAGTTTAAGATAAGTAAAACAAGTGATTCATTTTTACGCCATTTTGTAAATTAAAAACTCTCGATCCCCCTTTCAAACAAAGCACCTCAATTCATTCTCCTTTACCTTTCAACTCTTCAAACTTCGCTTTCATGGTTGGGTTTCCGTGGGTTAGTTTTTTAATTGTCAAATCCTCTGTCTTATCATTTGCAAGCCTTAGATTGTTTTCAGAAGACAGCAAAGCCTCCTTGGTTTTCTGCAGATGAACGATTGTTTTATCAATTTCATCAATAGCCTCCTTAAATTTCCTGCTCGCCAGCAAATAATTCCGGGAAAACCCTTCCTTGAAAATGTTTATTTTCTCCTCGAAATGGGTGATGTCAAGATTTTGGCTTTTTACCAGATTGAGTTCTGCTTTGTACTTCAATGAATTCATGGCTGCATTGCGCAGCAGTGTGATAATGGGAATAAAAAATTGAGGCCGAACAACATACATTTTTTGGAACTTATGTGAAACATCCACAATGCCAGAGTTATAAAGTTCGCTTTCAGCTTCTAAAAGGGTAACAAGCACTGCATATTCACACTTCTTTTCAGTACGGTCCTTGTCCAACTCCCGAAAGAAATCTTCGTTCCTTTTCTTTGTCGCAGTTTCATCGCCTTCATTTTTCATCTCGAACATGATCGATATGATTTCATTTCCGGCATCATCAGATTCACGGTAGATGAAATCGCCTTTGCTTCCCGTTCGGGCATCGTTGTCCTTTTCGAAATAAGCTTTCTGGAAAGCTGTAGCGCGAAGTTTGTTAAATTCAGTTTCACAGTGCTGCTCCAGCGTTTCGCCAACCATCTTTGTCGAGAGTTTGAGCTTCATATCTTTGCGCAAAGCAATTTCTTCATCTTTCATTTTGATGATGTCTTCTTTCGTCTTAAGTTCTGCGTTGAACTTCTCAATCAGCGATTTTTCATACAATTGTTTTTCTATTTCTTTATTCTTCATGGCAATAGCCAACTCATCGCGTTCTTTTTCAATTTTTTGAACAGCCTCCGTCACACTGAGTTTTTTCTCCAGCTCCGTATGCTCCAGTTTGGCTTTCATCTCAGCCAACTCAGTCTCCTTTATTCGAAGCAGCTCAGCAAGTTCACGCTCATTCCTTGATTTCATCTCTGCAATAAAGCTGTCTTTTTTTGCCATTTCTTCCTGCAATGTGTTTTTAAGGTTTGCCTCAAGCAGCTTGACAGCATTTTCTTTTTCAAGTTCTTTGTGCTTTATTTCATTCGCCAACGTATCGTTTTCTTTCTCCATTTGCTTAATTGCCTCAGCCACCGAAAGTTTCTTCTCGTTTTCGGCATTTTCAATTTTGGCCTTCATTTCAGCAATCAGTTTCTCTTTTTGTGACAACTGATCAGAAAGTTCAAGATCGTTTTTAGCTTTCAGTTCAAGAATTTCCTTATCCCTTGCTACCAGCTCCTCCTGCATCGTGTTTTTAAGCTGAGCCTCAGCAAGCCTGACAGCATTTTGCTTTTCATTTTCTGCCAGTTCCAGGCGTTTTTGCAGTTCGTCATCAAACTGCTGGTCTCTAACTTGCTTCAGAATGCTGGCAAATCCGGCTTCATCCACTTTAAAAGCTGTTTTGCAATTCGGACAGATAATATCGTTCATGGGGTTAGGTTTTTTGATTGATTTTTGGTTGGGGTTGGGGAATTAACGTTCCCGCTGTATGTGTTGTAGTGGAGCGAAGCGGAACTATAACATATACAGCGTGTTGGCTGCTGGGCTTCATTCATTTATTGGTTCATCATTCTTCTTAAGAGCTTCTTTAACTTTATCAACAGCAAGATTCACTAATTCTTTTATTTGTGTTGCTTTTATTACTAATCCAAGTCCTAGTATTTGCTGAACACCTAATGCAGCTTGAAAAGCAGGTATTGCTTGAAGCTTTCCATGTTTTATCATTGTTTCGGTCACAACACCTATAAGTCTAAATTTTCCTTTAATTGGTGCAAAAACTGGACTTCCACTTGATCCTTGAAATACTTGAGCATCAATCACAAATTGTTTTTTATTATTAAAATCAATTTTGGGGAGACTTGAAATATAGCCTCGTCGTAATAATGGCAAATTATTTACAGTGTCAAATCTGTTTTCCGGATAACCGATAAACCACACATCAAGGCCAGGAATTAATAAATCTTCATCAAACTCTGAAATTAAATCCGGTGTTAATGCTCTATGGTAAATATTATACTCAGGCTGAGAAATATTTGAAGCATTAATACATGCAAGATCAACATTCTGGTCAGGATGTTCTGTATATATCGATGCAAAGTCAGCAGCGGTAAAGGATTGAACATTTCCAAAGTCTGGTTTTCCATCGGCTGTTTTTCTATTGAAATTGAAGTTGATATTTCCTTTGGGATTTACGAATACATGCTTATTTGAGATAAGTAATATTACATTTCTTTTTTCCTCATCATTTAATGGAGCTTGTATCAAAAAACCAGTCCCAACAGAACTTCCTAATCCTAAATTTGTCGGAGACGTAATTCTTGCTGTTGTAAAAAAAACTTGTTCTTCAAATTTGTCAGTTATCATTATTTCTAAAATTAATTATTTTCTAAATGAAGCTCTTACTCAGCCTTGCAGCCAACGTTCCGCAAATATATGCAGTTGCCGATTGCGGGCTTCTTTCCTGTCGAAATGCACCGAGGTTGAAGCGGCGCACTTGGTTACATAATCCGTGCGAAAAACGGCATTTGACATATATTTTGCTGTTGTGTGTAGTTTTTATTTGATTTTTTTTCGTTCATATCTATATTCAGGAAGAGTTTCTTCAATACTGTTAATATACATATTTATACATGCTATTATATTATCCTGACTTCTTGTTGTATCAGAAATTACAATCCGAATATTATCTAAAAGGCAAATCAAGCTATTAATTTGAACATCAATATCTTTACACTCATTTGGAGGAAAACCGAAATTATGAAATATACCATTTAAGCTTTCTAGCTTATTGTCATATTTCTTCAATTTTTTAATTAGTTTATGATAATCAAATCTACCTTGTTGATAATTGATGAAAATTGTTTTGACATTTTCAAATAATTCAAATAATTGATTAAATGCATTATCTAGATGTGAAACGTACGTCCCTTTTCCAACCTGATTCTCTACAATAAAATCCGAAAAAGTATCATTATTATCTTGCCAATCAATATGTATATCATTAAAAATTTCATTTGATTTAGAATCTAAAGGTCTGTCATTTTGCGGTAATCTGTCGTCTATCCATAAAGTATTACAAACAGGAAGTCCATTATTTGCTTGTTCCAAACTATCATAAAGCCCCATAAATATTACTTGACATTTTAAGTCCTTGAAATGTCTTTTTCTTATTTCATTACTTAGATACACATTATCAATGAAGTGCGAATTTAATTTAGGTATTAAAATCCGCAGTGCTTCTTTAGATGTTGAAAATGATTTTTCGATTAGAATCTTAACAGAAGTTCTTAGAGCGGTTCCGTGAGAATTGTCATATTGACTTAGTACGGAGAAGTATTTTTTGTATGTTTCTGTTTTTCGTAATTGTGTAGTAATATTTATACCATTAAAGGCAATTTTCTCAAAATCATTGATTGAAGTCTTAGCAGATAAAGAATTAGAAAAAGGAATTTTTAATCGTACACTGGCTGAATTATTTCTCCATTTTGGATTATCAATATCAAGTTTCTCGTAAATGTATTGCTGTACAAATAAATAATAACCTATTTCATTTTTGATATTAAAAACAATCAAAATCACAGGAATATCACAGACATCACAAAAGTTTAAGAATTTTATGTCTGCATCAAATATTAAAAAATCCTCCCGCTCAGCTATTGAGTCAGGATTGTCAATAGTTTTAAGCTGGACTTTAATAAATTTGGCAGTTGTCTGTCTGGATTTATCAAATATCTCAATTTCTCCGTCAATATCATTATCCCATTCCATCTTACGATATTTCCACATATTCAAGCGACAGAATTTTGATATTAATTCTCTGGAATGTTCCTCATTTAATGAATATAAGTCAAGTGTTGATTTCAATTTTATGTTAGTTTGATTGTTAGTAACTGTCTTTTAAAATTACACACAACTAGCCGCTAAACGCCACTCTTTTGCGTATATCTCGCCACTTATGCGTAGATATCCGCAAGTTAGCGAAATCACAGCTTCAATTTTCTTCTTACTATTCAATATCTTCATATCATTATCATTTTAAAACCACAATCACTAAAAAACACCAAAAGAGCCACACAGACACTTTTCAGTATCCACCATAGCCCTTTAATTCTTCCTTTTCCGGGCTCTCAGCCTCCCGGTTTCCTTTAATAATATGTGCAAGCAGCCCTTAAAAATCACTTCATGCCCACTATAACGGCTGGGATTCAGGGTCATGAATTGATCAATCCTTCAGAATGAAGCTGCTGTGAGGCAAAACAACCATCAATAGCCTATCACATTCATCCCTTCCGGTATTTGCTGTAAAATTATAGAACAACTTTTTATTAACCAACACTTTTGTTTTATTATTTTCGGAAATCTTCAAAGCTTTGGGAGATCTATCTTTTTGGCAGTGTGACTATATCGTGATTGGTGATCGGTGATTTGTGATTGGTAATCTGTGAACGGTGATTGGTGATCGGTGATCGGTGATCGGTGATTCGTAATTCGTAACTGAGGTTGTGAATTTACTGACTATCAGACCACTGATCTATGACTGACTACTGACCTCCGTCCTCTGATCTCTGACCTCCGTCCTCCGAAAGACCTTCTCCAACCTTGCAGACGCATTCTTTTTGTTTGCTGACGCGTTCTCCAACCTTACGGACGCATTCTTTTTGTATGCAGACGCATTCTTTTTGTATGCAGACGCGTTCTCCAACCGTGCGGACGCATTCTTTTTGTATGCTGACGCGTTCTCCAACCTTACGGACGCGTTCTTTTTGTATACAGACGCGTTCTCCAACCTTACAGACGCATTCTTTTTGTGTGCAGACGCATTCTTTTTGTTTGCGGACGTCTTCTCCAACCTTACGGACGCATTCTTTTTGTATGCTGACGCGTTCTTCAACCTTGCGGACGCATTCTTTTTGTGTGCGGACGCATTCTTTTTGTGCCCTGAGGGTATATAAGTCAAATTCTACCCTGTTCTCACACTTCCTCAACTGCCCAAATCGCATTTTTTCCGGCGATTTCTCCGTAGCCAAATCTTCCGAATTTTCAACAATCCAGCCAAAAGCTAGCAGCTAATGGCCAAAAGCCTCTAAACCAATCAACATAAAAACATATATACCAGCACTTTACACTTTTGTCACGGTTTTGCCTAATAAGTAGAAGTTAAAGAATAAAAATATGACAACATTCCTTCACATGATAGAGCAGCTTGCCCGTAAGTTCGGGGAGCGGCTGACAGAAACAAAAAAGGTCCGGCACGCCAATCCACTGACATGGCATAAAATTAAAACACTGTGGTTGTTGGTCAGGGTAGCCGGCCGGCGTTTCATACCACCACCATTGGGAATTGGTGAAATTTACGCATTCACCATCGACCTGCGCAAGCTCCAGCAGATCAGGTTTCACACCATCGCCGGGAGCAATGCCCCTCCGGGAAGGACTATTTCGTCGCTAAAATTTTTATTTACTTCATTATACTTTTCAATTACTTCATAATACTTTTTACAATGACCAGAGAAATCACTATTATTCAGAAATTCAATGCCATCAAACGAGTGCTCGAAAATCACAGCAGCACCTTCGATGGAAAACCGAACGCCATCGCGTTCAGAGACCGTTTCTACAGCAAATCGCTCGAACTCTCCAACCGTCTCAACAACCTTGTGCGCCCTGTGAACAGCTTTTATGCCGAGCGCAAGTCGCAACGTGAAAACCTTCAAAACCAGCTTAAGCGGATGACTGAATTTGGTATCATGCTGGCTAAAGGCACCCAAAACAGCGCGATGTTGGCCGCCTTCACCAGGTACAAGAAAATGATCAACACGACTTCGGCCAAAATGATGCTTCAGGTGGCGCACGATGAACTTAGCCTGATAAATTCGCAGATGGCTGCTGCTCAAGCGCTTGGTCTCGACAGCAGCTTCATGGATGGTTTTGAAGAAATGCTTGCCGGCTATCAACAGGCTTTCAACACTACCCAGAACCAGTTGGATGTCCGACGTGCCGAACGCGATGCCGTGAACACCCTCATCAAAGAGTGCAACACCATCCTGCGTTTTGAACTCGACCAGTTTGTTCGCTTCAATGCTCCCGAAAACCAGGTGCTGGCAAAAAACTTCCAGCGTTTGCGCAGGGTGAAACGTGCCAGCTCCAAATCAGGTAACAACATGACTTCCGATATAACTGGCACTGTGAGCGATACAACCACAGGTCTGCCGGTAGCCGGTGCCTTGGTCAAAATCATCGAGCAAGGATGGTCTGTCACCACGGATGCGGATGGCGATTTTCTGTTTGACGAACTGCCGGCAGGACATATCACCCTGAGCTGTCATGCGCCAGGCTATGAAGTGCCTGAAATCGCTTCTTTTGAACTGGGCCTGAACGACCATGTTGTGTGGAACTTCAAGCTTAAGAAGCTGGCTTCCGGCAGTTGATCCATCTGCCTTTTGAAGCCCTTTGCCCCAAAAGCCTTGCCCGAAACGGCAGGGCTTTTTTATTGAATAAGCTTAAATTGGCATAATTATAATGTGCCCTCCTGTTACTTTTTTCACAACGAAAGCGCTGATTCTTACAGAATAGCATTACATTTGTCGGGTAAACCCAAAAACTATAACACAATGGTAAAGAAGACATTCAAACTCTTTTTGATCTTAGCCGGCATGATCACAATGGCTGCCTGTACATCAGGAACTCAAAAAGAAGAAACAAAAACTGATCCTATGGACATTTTATTGAATAAGTATGTGCAGGTTTCGCTTACTGCTGACATCTCGCACTTAAGCGCCAATGAAAAAGAAATGCTAAGCTTGCTGTTTAAGGCGGCTACTATCATGGATGATATTTTCTGGACACAAAATATTGGTCCAAAAGATGCATTCCTGTCAAAAATTGAAGATCCAAAAGCCCGTAAATTTGCAGAAATCAATTATGGCCCATGGGACCAACTTGACAACCAAAAACCATTTCTGGAAGGATTCGGCACAATGCCTCCAGGAGCACAGTTTTATCCGGTTGATATGACCAAAGAAGAATTCGAAGCTTTTGAAGACCCAAATAAAACCAGCCTTTATACACTCATCGTACGCGATGATGAGGGCAATTTGAAATCAGTCTGGTATCACGAAGTTTATGCAGCACAGATTGAAGAAGCCGCTTTATTGCTTGAACAAGCTTCCGAACTTGCAGGTGATGCAGAGTTTGCGAGCTATCTTAAATTACGTGCCAAAGCACTTCGCACTGATGACTATCTTGAAAGCGATATGGCGTGGATGGATGTACGCAACAACAATGTTGATCTGGTTATCGGGCCAATCGAAAATTATGTAGATGGTCTTTTTGGTTATAAAGCAGCCCATGAAGCTTTCATTCTTATTAAAGATATCGCATGGAGCGACAGACTTTCCCACTATGCCAAGTTTCTTCCCGATCTGCAAAAACAACTTCCGGTAGAAGAAAACTACAAGAAAGAAGTACCCGGTTCAGATGCCGACCTCAATGCATACGATGTAGTGTTTTATGCAGGCGATTGCAATATGGCCGGCAAAACCATTGCTATCAACCTGCCAAATGATGAGAAAGTGCATCTGGAAAAAGGCTCACGCAAACTGCAGTTGAAAAACTCTATGAAAGCCAAGTTTGATAACATTCTGGTGCCTATTTCAACAGAATTGATCGCCCCTGAACAAAGAAAACATATCACTTTTGATGCATTTTTCAGTAACACAATGTTTCATGAAGTGGCACACGGAATGGGTATTAAAAACACCATCGACGGAACTTCAACAGTACGCAAAGCCCTGCGTGAACAATATTCCCCGCTTGAAGAGGCCAAAGCCGACATTCTGGGTCTTTTTCTAGTTACAAAACTTCATGAGATGGGCGAATTCCGCGACACCGAACTCATGGATAATTATGTGACTTTTATGGCAGGATTCTTCCGATCAGTGCGTTTTGGTGCTGCAAGCGCACATGGAAAAGCCAATATGATGACTTTTAATTATTTCCTTGAGGAAGGCGCATTCAGCAGAAGTGAAGATGGTACTTATGCCATTGACATGGAAAAAATGATGGAGGCAAGCAGAAAGCTTACCGGAAAAATCCTCATGGCTCAGGGCAATGGAGACTATGAAATGGTGAAGGAATGGATATCTTCTGAAGGTGTTGTCAAACCTCAACTACAGGCCGATCTGGACCGCATAACAGAAAAAGGAATTCCGGTTGACATTTATTTTGAAATGGGACCACAAATGCTTGGTTTGAAATAATTGTTCGTTTTCGCACAGCTCCGTGTTCTTAAGCGAACAAGCCTGGCCAATCGTTAGACCTAACATGGCTTTTGTTTTCAAGCTGTTGCACTTTTTGGTATTAAATATGTGAGATAAAAACTTTTATCAAATAACTAATAGTAAATCATTTATGAAAAAATTGTTATTCATTCTGGCATTTATCCTGACATCCATGTCGGTGAAAGTTTATGCCGACGAAGGTATGTGGTTGCCCATGTTTGTTGAGCGACTGAATTATACCGACATGCAGAAGGCCGGTCTTAAACTGACTGCAGAAGAAATCTACAGCATCAATAACTCGAGCATCAAAGATGCAATAGTTGGTTTATCAAACAGCCCAACGCCAAACGGATATTTTTGCACAGGTGAAATTGTTTCTGACCAAGGTCTTATGTTCACAAACCATCATTGTGCCTACGACATGATTCAAAAACACAGTTCTGTCGAAAACGACTATCTCGCCAACGGTTTTTGGGCCATGAACATGAAAGAAGAACTGCCTAATGAAGGCACAACAGCATCATTTCTTATCAGCATGGCTGACATCACTGATAGTGTGTTTTCAGTTGTAGCTGATAGCATGACACAGGAAGAGCGCAGTGCAGCCATTCGCAAAAAAACAGCCGAACTCCGTAAAACCTACAATGAAGACGGTAAATACCATGCTGTGGTAAAAAGTTTCTTTGAAGGCAATGAATACTATCTGTTTCTCTATGTTGTCTATCGCGATGTAAGACTTGTTGGAGCGCCTCCTTCATCCATCGGAAAATTTGGTGGTGACACCGACAACTGGATGTGGCCACGACATACCGGAGATTTTGCAATTTTGAGAGTTTACACAGCGCCTGATGGATCACCTGCCGATTACAGTCCGGAAAACATTCCTCTGAAACCAAAGCACCACTTGCCTGTTAGCCTTGATGGCGTTCAGAAAGGTGACTTCTCAATGATCTGGGGATTTCCTGGTTCCACCGATCGCTATTTAACTTCTTTCGGCGTTGATTTTAATCTTGAAGAGCAATATCCGTCCATCATCGAGCTCTTTGGCAAAAAACTTGAGACATGGAAAGAGTTTATGGATGAGGATCAAAAGGTAAAAATCCAATATGCTTCAAAACATGCCAGTGTTGCCAACACCTGGAAATACCTCATTGGACAGACTCGCGGCCTTAAAAGACTTGATGTGCATGGCAAAAAACAAATGCTTGAAACCACTTTTACTGAATGGGTGAATGCGGATGAAGCACGCAAACAAGAATATGGCGAAGTGCTGTCAACTATGGAATCAGGTTACAGCGCTATGGGCGAAACAATTGAACCGCTGCTCTACACCAATCTGGCTGGCATGGGCGGTGCCGAAATCGTTGGTTACGCAATGAATTTCAGCAGCTTGAAAGAACTTATGAAACCTATTGATAAAAAAGATCTTCCTAAAGACAAGGACATGGCTAAAAAAATGCAGAGCGACCGCAAAGATCAGCTTGCCAAAGCCATTGAAAGTCTTCGTGAAGGTGTTGCTGACAATTTCAAAAATTATCATGCCCCGGCAGATCAAAAAGTTCTTTCTGAGTTGTTAAACATGTATTACAAAAACACAACCGTTGGCATGCAGCCGGCTGTTGTAGCAGAGATGTACAAAAAGCACAAGGGCAATTTTGATGCCCTGGCAGAAGATGTTTTCAAAAGATCAATCTTTACCAGTGAAGCAAGCGTAAACGCATTTCTGAATGCACCAAACCTCAAAACACTAAATAATGATCCGGCAATACAGCTTGCTGATGGATTTTTATCTAAAACAATGGAAGTAGCCGGTGGTTTTCGTGCCGCACAATCATCGCTCACTGAAGCTAAAAGGCTTTTTGTGAAAGGATTAAGAGAAATGAATCCTGATAAGGTATTTTATCCGGACGCCAATTCTACCATGCGTATGAGCTATGGAAGTGTAAAGGACTATTTTCCTGCTGACGCCGTTCATTACAATTATGTAACGACAATGCATGGAATTCTTGAAAAAGAAGACCCAACCAATGATGAATTTATTGTTCCTGCCAAACTGAAAGAGCTTATTGAAAAACGTGATTTCGGACCTTATGGCGCAGATGATGAATTGATCGTATGTTTTCTCAGCACCAACGACATTACAGGCGGCAACTCCGGAAGCCCTGTCATCAATGGTAAAGGAGAACTTATTGGAATTGCTTTCGATGGCAACTGGGAAGCAATGAGCGGTGATATTGCATTTGAAACCGACCTTCAGCGCACCATCAATGTTGATATCCGCTACGTTTTGTTTATCATTGATAAGTTTGCCGGTGCTACCAATCTGATCGACGAGCTGACGATCCGCAAAGCTGAACCAAAGCCTGTGCGCACAGAAGCGCTATAAAGCTTCTAAAGAAAACTATAGTAAAAAGCTCAGGGCAAAAAGTGATGTAAAATACTACATTCACTTTTTGCCCTGAGTTTTTATTTCAACTGATATTCAATGTAGCCCGAAAATTGGTTTCTGGACTACTTTATCCTTTGAAGCAAAGTGATTTCTTGTGGAGTAAGATGACGCCACCTTCCTCTTGGAAGATTATACTTCGTAAGGTTTGCAAAATCGACACGATCCAGTTTCTCAACTTTATAGCCAAGGTGTTCAAATATGCGGCGTACGATATGGTTTTTACCTGAATGAATCTGTATTCCTATTTCCTTTTTACTTTCAGCTGCTTCCACATAAGAAACAGCATCAACCTGAATAAGACCATCTTCCAGTTCGAGACCATCTGCAATGCGCAACAGGTCGTTCTTTGTTAAAGGTTTATCCAGTTCAACATGATAAAGTTTTTTCACACCATGTTTTGGGTGCGTAAGTCTTTTAGCGAGATCGCCATCATTGGTTAAAAGCAATAGGCCCAGCGTGTTGCGATCGAGCCTGCCAACAGGATATATGCGTTCTTCACAGGCATTTGCTACCAGCTCCATTACCGTTTTCCTATCGAAAGGATCATCAGAAGTTGTAATATAACCTTTTGGTTTATTGAGCAATACGTAGCGAAGTTTTTCACGTTTCAGCGCCTGACCGCCATAAATCACCTTATCAAAGATGCTGACTTTGGTGCCAAGTTCTGTCACAATTTCACCGTTGACAGTCACTGTTCCTGCCTGAATAAGCTTATCGGCTTCGCGTCTTGAGCAAATTCCGGCATCAGCCAGATATTTGTTTAAGCGAATAATATCCTTCATAATTGGAACCGGAGGTGCTTCTTTTTCACCTTTGGAATACTTCCCTCCGGTTTTGGAAAAAGTTCGGCCTGCAGACTTTGCACCGCCATCACGCTCTGAATCTTTTCTGTATTCTCTTTTTGGAGCTCTGTCATCGCGACCGGCGCCGGATGGTTTGAAACCACTTTCTTCTCTCGGACGATCGCCAAAACGGCCACCTCTTTCTGGTGCTGAAGATCTTCTGGAATCTCTTTCGCCTGAACCCGATCCTTCGTCTTTTCTGTATTCACGTTTTGGGCCTCTGTCATCGCGACCGGCGCCGTATGGTTTGAAACCACTTTCTTCTCTTGGACGATCGCCGTAGCGGCCACCTCTTTCCGGGACTGAAGATCTTCTGACGTCTCTTTCGCCTGAACCTGATGTGTCGTCTTTTCTGTATTCTCTTTTTGGACCTCTGTCATCACGACCGGCGCCGTAAGGTTTGAAGCTGCCTTCTTCTCTCGGACGATCGCCAAAACGGCCACCTCTTTCTGGCGCTGAAGATCTTCTGGCGTCTCTTTCGCCAGAACCTGATGTATCATCTTTTCTGTATTCTCTTTTTGGACCTCTGTCGTCGCGGCCGGCGCCGTATGGTTTGAAGCCACTTTCTTCTCTTGGACGATCGCCATAGCGGGCACTTCTTTCAGGCGACGAAGATCTTCTGACGTCTCTTTCGCCAGAACCTGTTGAGTCGTCTTTTCTGTATTCT
>JAGXRB010000047.1 GCA_018336075.1 Bacteroidota bacterium | reverse complement strand
GAGCAATGATTTCATTGCAGGTATTCCAGCCTCGTTGCCAATAATAACACTTTCAGATGATAGAAAAGATTATGTTTATCATCCCGAATCAGGCGAAAATTTAAGTGAAGACTCCACATGGCTTCTCGAAAAAATGCATGCGCGATGGAGCGGAGAAGTGCCTGATGTGCAAATCATTATATCAGATGGGTTAAATCCAAGAGCTCTAATGGATGAAGACCATTTGGAGCCCTTTCTTACTGGATTAACCAATGCATTAAAAGAGAATAATTTTAGTGTTGGCAAGGAGAATATCGTCATTACGCATGGCAGAGTGCGCGCAGGTTATGCCTGTGGTGAAGTGCTGTTTGGTGATGAAGAAGATGAAACGAAGGTCAGAGGTATCATCCACATCATTGGAGAACGCCCAGGTTCAGGTCACCACAATTTCTCTGCATACCTTACCGCTGCTCCTGTAAATAAATGGAAAAAGGCAGGTACTGTCGATCATGATATTTCAAGCGTAGTTTCTGGAATTTCCGATACTGCATTATCTCCTGAACAGGCTATAAAAGAAACCATTACAATTTTTAAAAGGATGTTTGCCAATGCAATAGCCTAAAAAAAGAGAATATTAACAACTAATTTTTGGTTTTTGGAAAACAGCCTTTGATAGATGATAAAAAACTGAGACTATTTTTAGTCCTAAAAACTTAAACATATGCAAATGAATAAATTGATTTTGGGATTAGTCTTGTTTTTATTTGGACTTGCGGGTATTATGTCAGTGCTTACACTGGAAATCCCAATTCCACTTGAAGCTGAAGCCATTTTGAGTTCAGATTTTTCGCCGATGCAGATAAAGTTGCTCATGCTGATTAATCCCATAATAATGTTGATTGTGGCTGTAACGGCAGGTATTTTCCTTTATGAAAAAGTGAATCTTCATGTACCAATTTTTGAATGGTTGATCAGCAGAAGATATTTTAAGCCGGATTTTAAAAGTATATTAAAACATGGCATTGTTGGAGGCTTGATAGCCGGTATTTTGATCAGTTTGATCAGTTTGGTTTTTTACCCGATGTTGCCAGAAGAATTTCTGGAACTGGGAGAGAAATTGAAACCGGGTTTAGCTGCCAGATTCTTGTATGGTGGTATAACGGAGGAAATTTTGATGCGTTTCGGCCTTATGACCTTCATTGTTTGGATCGCTTTTAAAATTGTAAAAGAGAAAAGGCCACAAATTTATTGGACAGGAATTATAATCTCTGCTTTGATTTTTGCGGTCGGACATTTTCCTGTTGCTTTTTATGCGGTCGGCAATCCTTCATTGACATTGCTGGTTTATATTTTGCTTGGCAACACTATTGGTGGGATAATTTTCGGCTACCTCTACTGGAAAAGGGGTTTGGAAAGTGCATGTATTGCACACATTTTCGCCCATGTCGCAATGCTGATGGCCGAACCAGTTTTAAAGCTATAATTTGTTTGTGAAAATAAAAGTCAGTAAAAGTTCTTTTCTTTGATTTATTAATAAATTTGGTGTTACTAAATAACTCTAAATGAATCAAATATTTGCGTTTTACCTAAAATATACATGTTATGAAAAGTTTAAAAAAAGTCCTTCTGGCAATCTTGATAGTTTTAGCAATTCCATTCATAATTGCACTGTTTTTAAAAAATGACTATGCCATAGAACGGGAAGTTGTTATCAACAAGCCAAAACAAGAAGTTTTTGATTACATAAAATTTCTTAAAAACCAGGATAATTTCAGTAAGTGGGCAAGCATGGATTCCAATATGGAAAAGAGTTACACGGGAATCGATGGTACTGTTGGTTTTGTTTCTGCATGGGCAAGTGAAGATGATGATGTTGGTGTGGGTGAGCAGGAAATCAAAAACATTGCAGATGGTGAAAGGATTGATTACGAATTGCGCTTTATAAAACCTTTTGAAGCTACAGATCAGGCTTATATGTCGACTGAAATTATTTCAGAAAACGAGACTTTGGTAAAATGGGGTTTTACCGGACGAATGAACTACCCCATGAATCTGATGTTTTTGTTTATGAACTTTGAAGAAATGATAGGAGATGACCTGCAAACAGGCTTATTGAATCTCAAAAATATTTTGGAAAGCAGTAGTTTAAATGATTAGAACGGTTCAATCATCTCAAAAACATTTTGAGGTTGAAGTTGATACTGAACCACAATAGCTTGAATTTATGCAAAGGAAGTTTCCTTCAGCAATGAAACGACTGTAAAGAGCTGTGCGAAGATGAAAATTCATGTGAGAATCAATTACTGAAAAGCTGAAATCTGATTTAAATGATCAGAATGTTTTTTATAGATCTGAAAAAATTAACAGAGTTAAATAAATAACTATCAATTATATAGACCATGAAATTACTCACCTTTATTGCACTATTTTTTCTTTGTCTGGGTACTTTTGCACAAGATTTTATTATAGCAGGCGATACAAACCTGATGTATCATCATGTATTTTCACCAGCCAGAATAATGAGTACATCAATATCCAGCAGAAGTGACACTTTTTCTATCGACATAAACAACGATGGGGCAAAAGATCTAAAATTCTACGTAAGAAACTGGTATCCTGGAGACGCATTAGGTTTAGTAGAATCTTATGTGAAAATTACTCCTTCAATCAATTGCAGCATTGGTCTAAAACGAGCAGACACAACTTTTTTCACTCCTTATGTTTATGTTGCAAATCTCCTGAACCAAGGCGATACGATTAAATCTTCGTCCGACTTCAGTACTAATAGCGTATATGTTTACCGACGCTTGCAGCTCGTGGGCTGGGGTAGTTCAGTAATAACCGACTGGCTCGAAGTTGTTGACAAGATGTATCTTCCCGTAAAAATTGAAAACAACCTGGGCTGGATTGAAGTCATTCCTTATTCAAGCCAGAATTATTATAGGATAACCATAAATGAACTGGGATTTTCAGAAAATATGTACAATTCTGTTGAAAGCAACAATCAACCGGACAATTTAAAAGTTTTCCCAAATCCTTCAACCGGCAAAATCACCATTTCAACTGAATTGCCTTTTAGTGAAAATTTGTCATTGCGCATTTTTAATGCAAACAGCCAAGAAATCATGAAGCAAAGTAATATCGACAGAGTAACTAATGTTGAGATTGCTGAGTCAGGTGTTTATTTCATTGAAGTGAAAAATAATTCTGCAACTTTGAGAAAGAAAATCGTTGTGATTCACTGAGATCATCGATCATTTTCAAGATGTATTTCAGTATAATCTTCACAAGGACAGGTGATTACTTCGCTTTGCTGTAAATTTAGTCAATTCATATTTTTTTGAAAGGAATGATATAGTTGTTTTATAAATAAAACTGAAATGGAACAAAAGGATTTTTTATTGCGTGAAATAGAGAAAATCGGAGTGTTACTCAGAGCAATTTTAAGCCTTTTCACAAAAGAAGAAGAGAATTTTGCAATCAAAATTGACAAAAAATTTGATGATACAACTGAAAAGTTATTCAATGAAACAGGCTTTGACCTGAATTACTTTTTGTCAATGCAGGAATCTCAGATCAAAGAATATATTTCTCGTTTCAAAGGTTTGAACACGCAAAACATCGAACTAATGGCAGATGTAATCTACCAGTTTGGTGCAAAAGATTTAACTTCTGGTAGAAAAACGCACTTTATAAAAGCTTTGAATTTGTATGATTTATGCAACACCCTTGATAAGACATTTTCATTTGAGCGACAGAAAAAGATTGAAAATGCAATGGTGGAAATAGGTCAAAAAATGTAATTTCTTCTTCAGACCCTGCAATAAAAAAGATGCAGAATTGTTCTCTGATACTTGAAAATTGCAAGTATTTTCATCCATTTTGGTTTATATTTCTTCCAATGACCCTTTTTGTCAGCGGATACTTCTATTTTTGCAGCTAATGTTTTAAGATCAAAGGAGCTTATGCCTGAAGGTATTGTAATTAGATCGACCGGAAGCTGGTACACAGTTTATGCCGACGATGGGCAGACGGTTTTGTGCCGCTTGCGCGGTCAGTATCGCCTAAAAGGTATACGAACAACGAATCCGCTGGCTGTTGGCGACAGAGTCACTTTTCAGATTGAGCCCGATCAGGATACAGCAGTAATATCCCACATTCACGACAGGCACAATATCATCATCAGAAAAGCCACCAGACTTTCAAAATCTGCTCATATCATCGCCGCAAACCTTGATCAGGCTGTGCTCATTGCCACAATTGACCATCCAAGAACCTCAACCGGTTTTATAGATCGTTTTCTTGTAACCGCAGAGGCCTATCATATTCCCGCCGCCATTGTTTTCAACAAACTGGATCTTTATAATGACCGAAACAACGAAACATTGAACAGATTGATGTCGCTTTATGACGCAATCGGTTATGCAGTTTTGAAAGTTTCGGCGCTGGACGGCACAAATCTGAATGAATTGAAGGCTTTGCTTGCAAACAAAGTTTCGTTGCTGACAGGTCATTCCGGTGTTGGAAAATCAGCCCTTATCAATACAATCGATAAAAACTTAAAATTGCGTACAGGTGAAATATCTACCTTCAGCAACAAAGGAAAACATACAACCACCTTTGCCGAAATGCATCCCCTGGCTTTTGGAGGCTGGATTGTAGATACCCCGGGCATAAAGGAATTCGGTCTATATGACTTTGAGGCTGAAACTTTAGCCCAACGGTTTCCGGAAATGAGAGAGCGCATGCCCGATTGCCGTTTTGCTAATTGCACCCATCTTCACGAACCTGACTGTGCAGTGAAAAAGGCTTTTGAAAATGGCACCATAAGCCCGACACGGTATAAAAATTATCTCAATATGCTGCGAAACGATTTTACTGACGATAACTAAAAAAGCTATGATAGCAAAGCAACTTATCACAGATGGCATTTTGCCGCTTAAAACAAGCGATACCGGACGCACGGCACTCAGCTGGATGGAAGATTTTAAAGTGATGCATCTTCCAATCGTAAACAATGAGGGCTTTCTGGGGCTTGTTTCCGAAATGGATATTTATAGTTATAATGACTTTGACGAAGCCCTTGGCAATCATGCTTTGTCGTTGGTTAAACCTTTTGTGAATGAATATCAACATATTTATGATGTTCTTCGAATCATGCAGCAAAATCATCTTACGCTGATTCCTGTTGTGGGTGAGCATGAAAAATACCTGGGTTCTGTAACCCTTCAAAGCCTTTTGGAGCATTTTGCCGAATCGTTGTCGGTAACAGAGCCGGGTGGTGTGATCGTTCTAGAGATGAGTCTGAATGATTTTGTACTCTCCGAAATTGCCCGCATTGTAGAATCGAATGACACCAAAATTCTGAGCTTCTTTATTCATTCTGACAAAGACTCAACAAAAATTGAAGTCACTTTAAAATTGAACCGCAAAGAAATTGCGCCTGTTATCCAGACATTTACACGTTTCAATTATACTATATTAGCCTCATTCAGTGAAAATGAAGATGTGGAAGATTTGCGCGATCGCTTTGATTCGTTGATGAATTATCTGAACATATGAGGCATTACGGGTTACCATTGATTTTTTTGTTTCTTTCTTTTGTGCAGCTTTCTTTTGCGCAAAATGAGAAAGTCAATGGTAATGGTTCCGATTCAGATGCATGCGCAAATCTTCCGGTTGATCAATTTATTGTTGTTGGAGACATCATTTTAAAAGGAAATAATCGAACAAGAGACAGAATTCTGATGCGCGAGATAGAGTTTAAGTCTGGAGATACCTTGTCTTACTTTGATTTTTGCCGCCTAAAAACAAAAAGCCGACAGAATCTCTTGAACAGCTCTCTCTTTAATTTTGTAGATTTCGACACAATACAAAATCCACAATTGGTTGAAATTAAAGATGTTGAAATATCTGTAATTGAGCGCTGGTATATTTGGCCTTTGCCCATTTTTGAACTTGCAGAAAGAAATTTCAATACCTGGTGGCAAACAAAAGATTTCCGAAAGGCAAATTATGGTGTTTTTCTCACGTATAATAATTTTCGTGGCCGCAATGAAGTGCTGAAAGTATTGCTTAGAGCCGGCTATAACCAAAACTATTTTTTACTCTACGAAATACCTTCTATCAACAGGAAACAGAATTTTGGCATGGGCTTTCTGCTTGGCCATTCTCAAAGCAGAGAAATTCCGTATATCACAGAATCTAACAAACAGATTTTTTACCGGCATCAGGATGGTTATGCCAGAAGTCAGTGGTATGGAAGTGTACAGTTAAATTTCAGACGAGGCATTCATAACAATCACAACCTTACAATTGGATACGAGGCTTATCGTTTTGCTGATACTATCCTGACACTGAATCCGGATTTTTTAAAGAATGAAAATGCGTCTTTGAGTTTGTTTCAGTTCAACTATAAATTCAGACACGATTACAGAGATTCAAAGCCTTATCCGCTCAACGGACACTATTTTGATGCCGAAATCAATAAAAGAGGCTTTAACATTTTAAAAGATGAACCGAACTATTTTACATTAAAAACTACTTTCGATCTATACAGGCCTATCCGCAAAAGACTGCATTGGGCCATGTCTTTATCAACAAAAGTTTCGGCTGGCGAGCCAGAGCCCTATTTTCTTCAGCGAGGTTTGGGATATAACAATGAATTTGTAAGATCTTATGAACTTTTTGTTGCAGATGGCTCTGCTTATGGCCTTTTAAAAAGCAATATAAAGTATACGTTGATCGAACCCAGAAGTGGGCAACTGCCTTACATCAAGTTCGATAAGTTTGGGAAAATTCATTACGCTGCATACCTCAATTTGATTTTTGATGCAGGCTATGTGCACAATACGCTGGCCGGGCCAACGAATAATTATCAAAACAGGATGCTTTACGGCACTGGTCTGGGACTTGATTTGGTTACCTATTATGATCTGGTTTGGCGTTTTGAATATTCTGTCAATCAGTTTGGCAATGCAGGTTTTTTTATCCATTTTGTGGCACCGATCTAAGACTAAATTATGTTAAAATCAAAATGGTATAAACATAAATTTGTAATCTTGCCGATACAAGTAAAAAGCATCACATGAAAATTGCATTATTTGGAAAAAACTTTTCAGGCGAAAGAGTTCCATTCTTCAGAATGATGCTCGAAAGCCTTGTTGATGCAGGCGCTGAGTTGGTAATGTTTCAGCCGTATTTAAAGCAGGTAAAGCCATATCTTGATCTTCCTGAGCACATTGGTGTGTTCAAAAATCACACCGATCTTCCGAAAGACACAGATATTTTGTTCTCTGTAGGTGGCGATGGTACTTTGCTCGATACCTTGCCGCTTGTGCGAAACTCAGGGATTCCTGTTTTAGGCATTAATATGGGGCGCTTAGGTTTTCTTTCCAGCATTTCAAAACAGGAAATAGGGCAGGCAATACAATCAATTTTTGAAAAACGCTACTCCATCGAAACAAGAAGTTTACTCCTTCTTGAAAGCCCTGAAGGCCTTTTTATGGATATTAATTATGCTTTGAACGAAGTCACGGTTTTTCGAAAAGAAGCTACCTCGCTCATAGTGATTCAGGTTTTCGTTGATGATATTTTCGTCAATTCTTATTGGGCTGACGGCCTGATTGTTGCAACTCCTACAGGTTCCACAGCTTATTCACTTAGTGCTGGTGGTCCTATTTTAGTTCCTTCGGCATGCAACTTTGTTATCACGCCTATTGCAACACACAATTTAAGTGTTCGTCCTATCGTTATCCCCGACAAAAGCATTGTCAGATTAAGAGTAGTTGGCAGACATACCCATTTTACAGTAAGCATGGACTCAAGAATAGCCGTTATTGACCAGTCAACCGATATTGTAATCCAGAAGGCGCCTTTTGGAATGCATTTGGTAAAAATGGAGGATAAAGACTTCTTTGGGACCATTAGAGAAAAGTTGCTTTGGGGGCTTGATGTCAGAAATTAATCTGGTGAAGAATAGTCAAAAAAAAACGTAAATTTGCACCCTGAAAAATTTGTTCCGGAACTTTTTTAAGTCAATAAAATAACATCTGCTTCCTGCAATTTTTTCATAAAGCACGCGATAAAAAAACATGCATAAGAAACTCTTCATTCTATTATTTCTTCTGTCGACAGCTTTTGGCGGTTCAGCTCAAATGCTTGAAACAGGCTTATTTGGTGGAGTAACCTATTACAATGGTGATTTAAATCCCGGAGTACCTTACAATACGCCTAAACAGGCTTTTGGTTTTATTGCCCGCTATAGTGAGGGAACAAGATGGGCTTTTCGAATGAGTTTTACCACAGGAGTTATCGCCTCTGACGGCAAATTTTCACGTGTAAATACTGTTAGAGATCAGTCGTTTATAAAAAATATTTCTGATTTGGGTGTTGTAGCCGAATTTAATTTCTTAGACTATTTCACCGGAAGCGAAAAGACATATGCTACACCATATATCTTTGGCGGTTTCTCCATTTTTGCAGCACAGGAGGGTGGGTTTGCCCAATCCTTGTCGTTCAATCAGATCAGTTTTCCATTTGGTGTAGGTTTCAAATACAGTCTCACTGAGCGGCTTGGACTTACAGTTGAGTGGAAAATGCACAAGACATTCACCGATGATATTGATAATACTGTTGCATTGCAGGCTATTGCAGACGGGGATCCGCTTGACCCGACTATCTATGGAAGACCGTATGACGATATTGGTGTAAGTGACTGGTTTAATTTCTCTGGAGTGACGCTTACTTACAAGTTCAATCTTGAGAAAAAACATAAGTGCAATACTTTTGACAATCATGTTTACAGATAAAAAATTGATTATAAAATAGCTTTTGCTGTAATGAGCCTTAAAGAAAAAATTGACCTCGACCGCCTGCCAAGTCACATAGCCATCATCATGGATGGCAATGGAAGATGGGCAAAACAACACGGGCAACTCCGTGTTTTTGGTCACCGCAATGGCATTACTGCCGTAAGGGAAGCTGCCGAGGCTGCCGCTGAGCTTGGAGTAAAATATCTGACACTCTATGCCTTTTCAACTGAAAACTGGAACAGACCCAGAGTTGAAGTAAACGCACTTATGCAACTACTGCTTCAAACAATTAATCAGGAAGTAACAACACTCAATAAAAATAATATCCGACTGCACGCTATTGGTGATCTTGAAAGCTTGCCTCCACGAAATCGCAAACATTTGCAAAAAGTGATGGACGAAACAGCAAACAACAGCCGAATGACGCTTACACTTGCCCTCAGCTATTCAAGCAGATGGGAAATAGTAGAGGTTGCGCGGAAGTTGGCCGACCAGATTCATTCTGGCCAATGTAAACCTGAAGAGGTGAATCAGCAGTGTATAGAAAAACTTTTAAGTACACATGATATGCCCGACCCCGAGTTGCTTATCCGCACAAGTGGTGAAATGCGTATCTCTAATTTTATGCTCTGGCAGATTGCTTATGCAGAGCTCTATTTTACTCCAACCCTTTGGCCTGATTTTCGGCGTGATGACTTATACAAAGCCATTCTCGACTTTCAATGTCGCGAAAGAAGGTTCGGAAAAACAAGTGAACAAATACAAAACGTAAAGAAACAAGAATGAGTCAGAAAAAAATGAAGTGCCGTTTGAAGATATTGTTCTTTCTTTTGGTTTCCGGATTGTTTATTACATCTCCTTTAGTCAGCATTGCTCAGATTGCGATAGGATCCGACCTCTCACCATTTGATTATGCGCGGCCAAAAGACTATGAAATAGGCGGAATCACAGTAAATGGTGTCAAGTACCTAGACCAGAATGTGTTAATAATGCTTTCAGGCTTGAATGTAGGGGACAAAATCAAGGTGCCTGGAGATAGAATTACAGAAGCTATCCGCAAGCTTTGGGATCAGGGACTTTTTGAGAATGTCAGCATCTCGGCAAGCAATATTCAGGGAGGTCTTATTTTCCTTAGTATCGACTTAAAGGAGAGACCTCGTGTTTCAAAATTTTCTTTCGAGGGATTGCGCAAATCGGAAGCAGACGATATAAGAACAAAAATTAATCTCAGCAGGGGAGATGTTGCCAATGATCATCTCTTTGTGAAAACAAGAACGATCATACAGAATCATTTTGCTGAAAAGGGCTATCTCAATACAGAAGTTGAAATAACACAGTCAGAAGATCCGTCACGCGAAAACTATGTGGATCTGATGATAGATGTTAAAAAGAATGCAAAAGTTAAGATTCAGGAGATCATCATTATTGGCAATGAGGAGCAAACAGCTGAACAAGTGAAATCAGCCATGAAGGAAACAAAAGAGAAAGGTATTTTCAATCCACTACAACCGCTTGGACCTCTTGTTGTTGATCTTACTTCAGATGTAATCCGCCTGAAACCATATAGCGCTATTCAACGCATCGAATCCTATTTCACAGACAACTATCGCCTTCGCATCTTCAAATCCTCGAAATACATTGAAGCAAATCTTGAAGAAGATCTTCAGAAAATTGTAAAAAAATATAATGCCAAAGGATACCGCGATGCCCAGATTTTAAGTGATTCCGTTTACAAGATCGATGGAAGCAATGTTGGATTGGTTATTAAAATCAATGAAGGCAATCGTTACTACTTCAGAAACATTAACTGGGTAGGAAACACAAAATATGACGACAAAATGCTTTCATCTGTTTTAGGGATTCAAGCCGGCGATGTTTATAATAAAGAGTTGCTCGAAACCAACCTTTCATACAACCCGAACGGATTTGATGTGAGCTCGATTTATATGGATGATGGATATCTCTTTTTTAATGCAGAACCTGTTGAAGTTTTAGTGGAAAATGACTCAATTGATCTTGAAATAAGAATCAGAGAAGGAAAGCAGGCAAGAGTTAGCAGAGTTGGTGTAAAAGGAAATACAAAAACCAACGACCATGTTGTAATAAGAGAGTTAAGAACAAGGCCGGGACAGATGTTCAGCCGTGAACTTGTCATCAGAACTACCCGCGAGCTTGCCAATCTGCGCTATTTTAATGCCGAAACGATTGCACCTGACATCAAACCAAATATGAGCGACGGTACAGTCGATATCGATTATGCGGTTGAAGAAACTTCCGCTGACCAGATTGAGTTATCTGGTGGTTGGGGTTATGGGCGCGTTATTGGTACACTTGGGCTGTCTTTCAATAATTTTTCTGTGAAAAACTTATTGAACAAAAGCGCTTGGAAACCAATACCTTCTGGAGATGGTCAGAAATTATCGCTTCGTTTTCAGACGTATGGAAAAGGATACATGAATTACAGTGCATCTTTCACTGAGCCCTGGCTTGGAGGCCGCAAACCAACCTCACTCACAGTTTCACTTTATCACTCTCTTTATTCTAACGGCCTTGACAAATCAGATATCAGAAGAGCCTCATTCGTAATCAACGGAATGACTGTTGGTGTTGGTCAACGCCTTACATGGCCTGATGATTACTTTACTTTCTATCAGGGCGTGAATCTTATGCGATATGAACTGAAAAATTATTCTACGATATTTAGGATTGGTACAGGAACAGGCTCTTTCAACGTTTTCAGCTATAATGTGGTCTTTGGCAGAAGTTCTATCAGCCAGCCCATTTACCCACGTTCAGGTTCAGATTTCTCCCTTTCGATGGAAGCAACAGCGCCTTATTCTCTCCTGAATAATAAGGACTATAAAGCGATGGACGAAAACGAAAGGTACAAGTGGGTCGAGTTTTACAAATGGAAATTCAGTTCTTCATGGTATGTTGAAACAGTGAATAAACTTGTGCTTGCAACCAGGGTTCGTTTTGGGTTTCTTGGCGATTATAACAGCGATATTGGGATTACTCCATTCCAACGTTTTTATCTTGGAGGAGATGGATTGTCAGGATACAATAACCTTGACGGACGTGAAATTATCGGAATGCGTGGATATGGAAACGAAACCATCACTCCTTTCTACTTTCAGGACAAAAACATTGGAGGTAATATTTTCACCAAATACACCCTCGAACTCAGGTATCCATTCTCTCTTAATCCCAGTGCAACAATATATGGATTGGGATTTGTCGAGGCAGGAAACTCATGGCTTGGAGCTGATTCTTTCAATCCATTCGATGTTAAGCGATCTGCAGGACTTGGGGTAAGAGTTTTTCTCCCTATGTTCGGTATCCTTGGACTCGACTGGGGTTATGGATTTGATGAAATTCCGGGAATTCCGGGTGCAAATGGAAGTCAATTCCACTTTTCAATTAATCAATCTATCGACTAATGAAATTTTGGCAGGTTTTTTGGTATAAACAACCTGCAAACTAAAAAAAATAGGAGGTAACACAATGAAAACTATGAAAATGATGATGTTTTCGCTTGTTATTTTAACAATAACAGCGTTTACAGCACAAGCCCAGCTTCAAAATCAACGTATCGGATATGTTGACACTGATTACATTTTAACCAATATTCCCGAATACAAAGACGCTCAGGATGAACTTAACGCTCTTTCCGAGAAATGGGAAAAAGAAGTGAAAGCAATCTTTGAAAAAGTTGAGGCTATGTATAAAGAATATCAAACAGAAGCAGTTTTATTGCCTCAGGATCTGAAGCGTAAAAGAGAAGAAGATATTCTGAAAAAAGAAAAAGAAGCAAAAGATCTTCAAATGAAATATTTTGGTTCTGAAGGCGAACTCTTTACAAAACGCAGTGAACTTGTCCAGCCTATTCAGGAGAAGATTTACAACGCCATGCAGGATATCGCTGAAACGAAAAATTATGCATTTATTTTCGACAAAGCTTCCGGAGCATCCATGCTTTATGCCAATCCCCGACTCGACCTAAGTGATGAAGTCCTTGATGAAGTTGGATCAGTTATGCAAACTGTCCGTCGTGAAGATCGTCAAAAACGTTAAAGACTCTTAACTGTATTCATTCTGCAGTTTTTTGCCTTGGCCAAATAAAAAAAATACTACATTTGCACAAAATTATTTTTTAACTTATCAATCAGAAAATGAAAACATTAACCCGCGCATTCCTCTTCCTCGCTTTGATTGTCTTTGCCGGTTCAACTCAGGCACAATCATTAAAAATCGGTCATATTGATTCAAATGAAATCATGAACGTTATGCCCGAAAGAACTGTAATTGAAAATAATCTCAAAGATTTTGAGAAACAACTAGAAGATGAATTACGTCTTATGATGGGCGAATACCAAACTAAAGTTGCAGATTATCAGAACAACGTTTCCACAATGTCTAACCTGATTCGTCAATCAAAGGAGAAAGAAATAACTGATCTGCAAACCAGAATTCAGGACTTTCAACAAAATGCTGACGTTGAATTTGGTGAGAAACGTGTTGAACTGTTAACACCACTTATCGACAAGGTGAAAAAAGCAATTGAAGATGTTGGTAAAGAAAATAACTACACTTATATTATTGATGCTGCAACAGGCGTCTTGCTGCACGTTGGAGCCAATGCTGATGATGTAACCAAACTTGTAAAGACTAAGCTTAATCTTAAATAGTTCAATTTAAGATCAATAACATAGAAGCAGCATTTTTTGCTGCTTTTTTTTTGAACTTTTTTTAAAATTTCTTGTTATTGTCTCATTAAATGGTAATTTAGCCGCCCAAACAAAAAGAAAAATGTTTTCAACACTACATCATAGGCATCATCATTTTAACATCCTGTCAGGTGATCGCTTGTTGTATTGTATAATCTGAAATTAAAAGATATTTTACAAAACCATGAATGTCCCGCCTGATAAAAAATCAGGCGGGATTTTTTTTAATTTAAAACTATGACTCATAAACTAAAAATTGCTGTTCAAAAGTCGGGTCGACTTAACGAAGATTCACTTAAGCTACTAAAGGATTGTGGCATTAAAGTCGAAAATGGTGGTGATAAGCTGAAATCTACCGCTTTTGGTTTTCCACTTGAAGTTCTTTTTTTAAGAAACTCTGATATTCCGCAATATGTGGAAGATGGAGTTGTGCATCTTGGTATAATTGGCGAGAATGTTCTTTTAGAAGCGCAATCTGATGTAGAAATCGTTCAGAAACTGGGTTTTGCACGCTGTCGCCTTTCACTTGCTGTGCCCAAGGAGGTTGAATATACCGGAGTTGATTGGTTAAATGGTAAAAGAATTGCAACTTCATATCCCGTTGCAATTAACCAGTATCTTTCGGTGAAAGGAATTGAAGCAGAATTGCATTTGATCAATGGCTCTGTTGAAATTGCTCCGGCAATTGGTCTGGCAGATGCAGTTTGTGATCTCGTAAGTTCTGGAAATACACTGTTCAGCAATGGCTTGAAAGAAGTCGAAGTTTTGTTGAAATCAGAAGCTATTTTAATAAGTCATAAGAACTTGGCACCTGAAATTGCCGCTTTAAGAAGCAGTCTTCATTTCAGGATTCAATCAGTTTTGAATGCAAGAAGCTATAAATATGTACTTCTTAATTGCCCCGAAGACAAACTGGATTCTATAAAAAAAATACTTCCCGGAATGAAAAGTCCTTCCGTGCTCCCATTAGCCGAAAAAGGATGGGTTTCTGTGCACTCTGTTGTACAGGAGGATGATTTCTGGAATATTATCGATGCATTGAAAGCCAATGGGGCTGAGGGAATATTAATCATCCCGATTGAAAAAATGATTTACTAAACCAAAATGAAACATCGATTTAGATGAACTTATAAAACAAATATCTATGTTGAAAACAATTTATTATCCTGAAACTGCAGCATGGAAAGACTTGTGCCGCCGACCTGTTTTGAACACAGGGGAATTGGATCAGCTTATGAACGAAATTTTTGATCAGGTTGAACTCTTTGGAGATATTGCACTCAAAAACTTTACAAAAATTTTCGAAAAAAGAGAAACCAATTCATTTTTAGTCCCTTCTGACGAAATCAATGCTGCTGGTGCAGGCTTGTCGGATGAATTGAAACAAGCAATTGCCGATGCTGCCGGGAATATCCGCACTTTTCACTCCGTATTCAATAAAGGATCGGAAGTTATTGAAACAACCAAAGGCGTGCAATGCTGGCAGCGCAAACTGCCAATTGAAAGGGTTGGATTGTACATTCCAGGTGGTTCGGCCCCACTTTTTTCAACTGTGCTCATGCTTGCAATTCCGGCTGAAATAGCTGGATGCGAGGATATTATTTTATGCACCCCGGCTGGGCCTGATGGTAAAGTGAATGAGGCTGTGCTATTTACTGCAAACCTTGTTGGTGTTACAAAGATTTTTGCATTAGGGGGAGCACAGGCTATTGCTGCAATGGCTATAGGCACCGAAAGCATCCCTAAAGTAGATAAAATTTTCGGACCGGGCAACCAATATGTCACTTCGGCAAAGCAGTATGCTGCGCGGTCTTACTGCGCGATTGACCTTCCTGCCGGACCATCGGAAGTGCTTGTCATTGCTGATGAGACAGCCGACCCCGATTTTGTTGCGGCAGACTTGCTGTCACAAGCTGAACATGGTGAAGATAGTCAGGTTATTTTGCTTACAACTTCCATGAAAATGGTTGATAATGTCAATAAAGTCATTATAAAGCAACTTGAATTGCTCCCCCGTGCTGCCGTGGCGGCCAAAGCCCTTCAAAACAGTCTGACAATTTTACTGCATAATCTTGATGAAGCAATGCAATTTTCAAATCTTTATGCCCCGGAGCATCTTATTTTGGCTAGCGACAAAGCCGAAGATTTAGCCTTGAAAGTAAAAAATGCCGGCTCAGTTTTTATCGGGCACTACAGTCCCGAAAGTGCCGGTGATTATGCTTCCGGAACAAATCATACCTTGCCTACCAACGGATTTGCACGTGCATATAGCGGGCTTACAACCGAAAGCTTCTTAAAGTCAATCAGTTTTCAGCAGTTAAGCGCCCAAGGCTTGAAAAATATTGGAAACACAATAGAATTAATGGCTGAAGCTGAGCAACTTGAAGCACATAAATATGCAGTGTCAGTTCGACTTGCTAAATTGAATAAGCCATGACAGAAATATCCTCTTTGGTCCGGCCACACCTGCTTCAACTTAAGCCTTATTCCACAGCACGAGATGAATATGCTGGTGAAGCAAAGCTATTTCTGGATGCAAATGAAAGTCCGTATAACTTGAAACTTAACCGTTATCCTGATCCAAAACAGTCAGTTTTACGAAATGCTGTTGCTGCATGGAAAAGGGTAAATCCTGAATGTGTTTTTACCGGAAATGGAAGCGACGAGGCCATTGATTTGCTCTTAAGGGCTTTTTGTGAGCCTGCGAAAGATGCTGTTCTGATTATGCCTCCGACTTATGGCATGTATGCTGTTGCTGCAAATACACATGGTATTAAAGTAGATGAACTTCTTTTGGATGAAAATTTCCAGCCTGATTTTGAAAAGCTGGTTCAAAGTTCAAATCAGCACAAAATACTTTTTTTATGTTCCCCAAACAACCCTACTGGAAACCTTATCAAAACTGATATTTTAGAAAAAATCCTTCAGGTATTTTCAGGTCTCGTGGTTGTTGATGAAGCGTATGCTGATTTTTCGGCAGGTGTTTCAAATTTAACACTTTTGAAGCAATTTCCCCGATTGATAGTTTTGCAAACTTTTTCCAAAGCGCTTGGACTTGCCGCTGCTAGGGTAGGAATGGCATTTGCCCACAAAGATGTGATCGAAGTACTTGACAGGATTAAACTTCCATACAATATGAACGCTTTAAGTTTGCAAGCTGCAATGAAGCGTTTGAAACAAAAAGAAACTTTATCTGTTCAAATAAAAAGCATTATCAGGCAACGGGAAAAGTTGATGAAATCTTTCGGAAAACTACCTTTTGTATTGAAAGTTTTTCCCTCAGAAGCAAATTTTGTTTTAATAAAAGTGCATGATTCCAATCAGTTATACAATTTCCTTGCTCAGCATGGCATCATCGTTCGCAACCGTTCAAATCAGCCAATGCTTGAAAATTGTTTACGTATTACAGTTGGCAATGCCCAGCAAAACAAACTTTTAATAAAAAAACTAAAGCAATACAACTTATGAAAAAAGTACTGTTTATTGACAGAGACGGGACATTGATTCACGAGCCTGAAATCGATTGGCAGGTAGATAGTTATGATAAATTCGAGTTCATTCCCGGAGTGATCAGAAATCTTGGACGTATTGCCGAAGAATTGGATTATATGCTGGTTATGGTTACGAATCAGGATGGACTTGGGACGAGCTCATACCCTGAAGAAACATTCTGGCCTGTGCATAACAAAATGTTAACAATCTTTTCAAATGAGGGCATTGTGTTCGAAGATGTATTTATAGACCGTTCGTTTGAACACCAAAATCTTCCAACAAGAAAGCCTGGCATTGGTATGCTTTCAAAGTTTCTTCAAAAGGGTTACGATCTCGAGAATTCTTATGTAATCGGAGATAGAAAAACAGACATTCAGCTTGCTGAAAACTTAGGTGCAAAAGGTATTTATTTCAATGCCAATGAAGATCTTCCAAAAGATTTATTGCATTTAACGCCTTTGCAGACAACTTCATGGAAGGAGATTTATCAATTTCTGAAAAAAGAACATCGTTTTGGAAAGGTTTTCCGGAAAACCAATGAAACAAGTATTCAGATCAGACTCAATCTTGACGGACAAGGCCTGTCTGAAATCAATACCGGTATTGGCTTTTTTGATCACATGCTGGACCAGATTACCCGTCATGGTGGCTTTGATCTTTTTCTTCAGGCAAATGGAGACCTTCATATAGATGAACATCATACCATTGAAGATACTGGTTTGGCTTTAGGTGAAGCCTTTAAAAATGCAGTCGGCAAAAAAACCGGAATGCAGCGCTATGGCTTCAGTTTGCCGATGGATGATGCAAATGCCAAAGTGCTTTTAGATTTTGGCGGAAGGCCATATTTTAAATGGAAGTTCAAAAGTGCCGACAGAAAGCCTGGGGGGATTTCTGTCGGGCTTTTTGAACATTTTTTTCGTTCTTTTAGCGATGCTTCTGCATGTAATCTGCATATATCAGCAAAAGGAAAAGATGGTCATCATACGATTGAAGCTGTTTTTAAAGCGTTTGCAAGGGCTTTAAAAATGGCATCCGAACGTGATTTAGAGTCAGGAATATTGCCAACAACGAAAGGAGTTTTGTAAATGAAAGTTGCAATAATCGATTATGGAGCAGGAAATATCACCAGTTTGTCTTTTGCTTTGGAGCGTTTAGGTGTGAAAGAAATTGCCATTTCAAATAAGAAAGATGTTATTGAAGAGGCTGATAAAGTGATTTTTCCTGGGGTTGGGCATGCAACTTATGCAATGAAACAGTTGAGAGATTTTGGACTTGATACATTGATTCCAAACTTGAAGCAGCCAGTATTAGGAATTTGTCTGGGGATGCAACTTATGTGCACAAAAACAGATGAAGGCAATGAAAAGGGACTGGGAATTTTTCAAGCCCACGTAAAAAAGTTCGAGCCTTTACAAAAAGTACCTCATATGGGCTGGAATACTGTGGATTACAGTCATTCTCCTTTTATAGAAGAGTTTCAGCTATCAGAATGGTACTATTTTGTACATAGTTTTTATGCTGAAATCAGCTCTCAAACCATCGGTAAAACTGAATACATTAATTCCTTTTCAGCCGTAATGCATACAGATAATTTTATTGGTTGCCAGTTTCATCCAGAGAAAAGTGGTGCCGCAGGTGAAAAATTTCTACAACAATTTCTTTCAATATGATACAAATAATTCCGGCAATAGACCTTATGGGAGGTAAATGCGTGCGTCTTTCACAAGGCCGTTTTGAAGATAAAAAAGTCTATGATTCCGATCCTGTTGAAATGGCAAAAGCATACGCTGACGCAGGTTGCACACGAATACACATCGTCGATCTTGATGGTGCGAAAGCAGGCTCTCCGCAACAAACTGATTTAATTGTCAGGATAGCCCAACAAGCAAATGTTGAGGTTCAGTCTGGCGGAGGAATGCAGTCGGTTAGTCTTGTTGAAAGCGCTTTAAAATCCGGAATCTCTGCTATTGTGATTGGCACGGCAGCCATTCGACAGCCTGAAATGTTGCATGAGTGTTTAATCAAATTTGGAGGAGATCGCATTATTTTGGCGGCAGATGTTCTGAATGAAATTGTTATGATTTCGGGTTGGGCTGAAGATTCAAATATAGAAATCAGAGAACTTATTGAGCGTATTTTGCCTTATGGATTAAATCAGGTTCTTGTAACTGATATAAATAGGGATGGAATGCTTGGTGGAACAGCAACCGGGCTTTATGTTAGTTTGCAACAACAGTGGCCTCATATAGAAATTATTGCAAGTGGGGGTGTTGGTAGCATCAACGATATTATTAGCCTTGACAATGCAGGAATACGTTCAGTAATTGTTGGAAAAGCAATTTATGAAGGCAGAATTCTGATGAACGAAATCCGTGAAATAAACAAAAAAAATGCTGGCTAAAAGAATAATTCCTTGTCTCGACATAAAAAATGGCCGCACAGTAAAAGGCATTAATTTTGTCAATATCACTGATGCTGGTGATCCGGTTGAACTTGCAGCTCAATATGCTGCTTCCGGTGCTGATGAACTACTTTTTCTTGATATCACAGCGAGTCATGAAAACCGGAGTACGATTACAGCACTTGTTTTAAAAGTTGCGAAAGAGATTAATATTCCATTTACCGTTGGCGGCGGAGTGGCTTCTGTTGAAGATGCTGCCTCACTTTTGCAGGCAGGTGCTGATAAAGTCAGTTTGAATTCTGCTGCCATTAAAAAGCCTTCTTTAATAGGTGAAATTGCGGATAGGTTTGGTTCTCAATGTGTTGTTGTTGCCATTGATGCATATTTGGAAGACAATCATTGGAGTGTTTTCCTGAATGGAGGAAGAATTAAAACGGAAAAAGAATTATTCAGTTGGGCAAAAGAGGCTCAGGATCGTGGAGCCGGCGAAATATTATTCACTTCTATGAATCACGATGGAACAAAAGCAGGATTTGCAAATGACGCCTTGAAGATTCTTTCTAAGCATATAAATATCCCTGTAATTGCTTCAGGCGGAGCAGGGGAGATGAAACATTTTGCCGATACATTTTTATTGGGAAATGCTGATGCAGCCCTTGCTGCTTCAGTGTTTCATTACGGAATGATCGGTATTCCCGAATTAAAAAGCTATTTAAAAACTAAAAATATTATCGTTCGATGAAGACATTGGATTTCGAAAAAAGTGGTGGGCTGATTCCAGCCATAATTCAGGATGCAAATTCGCGTGAAGTGCTTATGCTTGGATATATGAGTCAGGAATCACTCCAAAAAACTGAAGAGGATGGTGTAGTTTGCTTTTTCAGCAGATCAAAAAGCAGGCTTTGGGTAAAAGGTGAAACATCCGGAAACTATTTAAAAGTTAAAGAAATCATCGCTGATTGTGATGCCGACAGCCTCCTTATTCTGGCCGAACCTTCAGGACCTGTTTGTCATACTGGCGCTGATACTTGTTTCGATAGAACGAATGAGAATAAACAACTGTTTTTTGAATCACTGGAAATGATTATTGAAGAGAGAAGTTTAAGTAAGGATGAACAGTCTTATACAAGAAAACTTCTTGCAAGAGGTATCGACAGGGTGGTACAAAAAGTTGGCGAAGAAGCCGTAGAGCTTGTTATTGCTGCTAAAAATGATGATGCTGATAAGCTGATTGGCGAAACGGCAGATTTATTTTATCATGTTCTGGTTTTGCTTCACGCTAAAAAACTTAGCCTTAAAGATATAAGCAATGAATTGGAAAGAAGACACAGAAATAAAAACTAGAATTTGCAGATACAAATTTTAGCTTTCAATTCTTGGTTTGACTAACCGATCTTCTTTTTGACAATTTTGTTTTGGACTTTAAGATATTCGGGCAATGCAGCGGAGCCGTACCATTCAAAAAGTTCAGCATCCAGCAATTTCTCTTTAACTGCAGGGTCGGTCTGAAGCAGTATTTCAGCTTCTTCAATTTTTTTGACGTTTAGAATAAAAATTCCTCTGTAGTTCAAAGCGTTTTTTCCTAATGGGCCGGCCACAACAAGTTTTCCTTCCTCGGCCAATCGACCGATATTTTGAAGATGTCCGCTAAAAATGCTATCGCGCTGAATTTTATCTTCCAAAATAACGCTTCCGGTTTTTAAAATCACGAAAACGTATGATTTCATTCCGTAATCATCAGCACCTAATGCCGCAGCCAATTCCGGATCGTATTCACTGTTAACAGTTTGGGAATATAAAACATTGCAAGTGAAAAGAAATAAAAGGGTATAGGTTATAAATTTTAGCTTTTTCATTTTTTTCTGTATTTGTGCGAAAGTATAAATTATTTCTTTTAAAGGCATTTTGGTTCAGGATTAATAGCTCAGAATAGTTAGATGCCTGAGAAGTTGAAGTTCCAGTTAACATACTGTTAACATATATTAATATATCTATATGTGAATATGAAAATCAATAAGTGTAGTTTTGTGCTATTAAATTATTTATTCAACTAATATCTAACGAAATGAAAAAAAGTATTCTTACAGGCTTAGTTGCCTTTTTTGCCGGAGTGATAATTGCCGGGTTTGTTTTATTTAAACTCATGCCAGGCATGATGTTGATCGAAAGTTCAAGTTCCTCTGATTTTGACACAACAGTTCAAAAGTTTGAACAAGCTGTATTAAAACAAGGCTGGAAGATTCCTGCTGTGCACGACCTTCAGGCTACGATGCACAATTTTGGAAAAACGGTTCGTCCGGTAAAGGTTTTTGAACTTTGTCATCCTGATCATGCAGAAAAAATATTAAGAGAAAGCGAAGAGCGGATTGTATCTTCTATGATGCCGTGTAGGGTGGCAATTTATGAAAAAGCGGATGGAAAAGTCTATATGTCGCGCATGAATTCTTCGCTTATGGCGAGTGCAATGGGAGGAATTATTGATAAAGTTATGTCCGAGGCTTTTTTAGATAACGAAAAAATGATTGAGGCTGCTATCAACTAATCGTTTTGATAAGAGATTGAAATTGAAGCTGCATTATGTGCAGCTTTTTTTTTGATTCTTAAAAAACACTTAATAAAAACACTCAAATTCTTTTCTGCTTTAAAGGATAAACTTGCTTTTCAATCGTTTGCACGGTTCAGGGTTTCGAATCATTCGATTTTTAGTCAAGCAGATGTAAGAATATTGTATTTTTATATCGAAAATAGAAGTTCACCCTTTTCAAGCACATTCAGAAAGTCCCAACTACAGGAATATGTTATTAATCGGGGTGTCCGTTTTTAAAACAGCGAAAAAATAATTATTAACCATATCACGATGAAGCACAAAATCAATCTCTTTATCCTTGCCGTTCTGGCAATATTTTATTTTATTCCGATGGGTTCATTACATAGTCAGGAGTTGAACCGCATTGAACCTCCGTTTTGGTGGGCTGGCATGAAAAACACTGAACTACAGTTAATGGTAAATGGCAAAGACATTGGAAAAACGCGCGTCAGCATTAACTATCCCGGAATTCAGCTGAAAGAAACGGTTTTGGTTGAAAACCCTAATTATCTTTTTCTGAATCTTGTTTTATCACCTGAAGTGCAGCCCGGGACTTTTCAGATAGTTTTTGAGACCGGCAAAAAAAAGCCTTTGACTTTCAACTATGAATTGCGTGAAAGAGCCAAAGGTTCAGCCGAACGACAAGGTTTTAACAACAGTGATGTCATTTATCTGCTTATGCCCGACCGGTTTGCCAATGGTGATCCTTCGAACGATAATGTAGACGGAATGTTGGAAAAATTGAACCGAAGCAATCCTAATGGCCGACATGGTGGCGATATAAAGGGAATCAGAGATAATCTTGACTATTTTCAAGATTTGGGTGTTACTGCGCTATGGTTAAATCCTGTACTCGAAAACAATATGCCAGCCGTAACTTATCATGGCTATGCAATTACGGATTTTTATAAAGTTGATGCCCGTTTTGGAACGAATGAAGATTATCGTTTACTTATCGAAGAAGCAGGTAAAAAAGGTTTGCGCATCATAAAAGATATGGTTTTCAATCATTTTGGAACAAGTCATTGGTGGTTGAAGGATTTACCCATGAAAGACTGGATTAATCAATGGCCTGAATATACACGATCAAATTATCGTGGAGGAACACTTGTTGATCCATATGCATCGGAGCATGACAAGAAATTAATGTTAAAAGGATGGTTTGACACAACAATGGCAGATCTGAATCAGGAAAATCCTTACGTAGCGAACTATCTCATTCAGAATAGTATATGGTGGGTTGAGTATGCCGGACTTGATGGAATAAGAATGGATACGTATCCTTATTCAGGTAAGGAAGTCATGAAAGAATGGATGCAGAGACTACGCTTTGAATATCCGAATTTTTCAGTTGTGGGCGAAGTTTGGCTTAATACAGCTCCTCAGGTAGCTTATTGGATGGAGGATGCAAGCAATGCTGATGGGTACAATTCTCACCTGAACTATCTGTTTGATTTTCCACTTAAATATGCCATCGGAAGTGCTTTCAATGAAGGTCATGGCTGGAGTTCAGGGGTTTCAAAGCTTTATGAATCATTAAGTCTTGATTATCTTTACAGCAATCCTCAGAATATTGTTGTTTTTGCTGACAATCATGATGCCGATCGTATTTATACAGTTTTGAAGGAGGATATGCGTAAATTTAAAATGGCAATGGCTTTTTTAATGACAGTAAGAGGTTTTCCACAAATCTATTATGGTACTGAAATATTGATGACAGGATGGGAGCATGACGGACACGGATTTATCAGAGAGGATTTTCCTGGAGGCTGGTCAGGTGATGAAATCAATGCATTTAAAAAGCAAGGGCTTACAGCAGATCAAAATGAAGCGGGTGATTTTCTTCGAATGCTATTGCAGTGGCGTAAAAACAAAAAGGTAATTCATGATGGAATGCTGAAACATTATGTCCCTGCAGATGGCGTTTATGTTTATTTCCGTTACAATGAAGATGAAACTGTTATGGTGATTCTCAATAACAATGAAGAAAGTAAAACCATTAAAACAGAGCGGTTTAATGAAAATCTGGAAGGGTTCGCAACTGGTACAGATTTACTGCACCGCACTTATTTCGACCAATTGAAAATGATTTCTGTTCCCGCAATGTCTGCAAGAATTATCGAATTGAAAAAGTAAAAGACTAACGACATAACAATGATTTTATACAAAACTTTCCATTCATTTCTTGCTTTAAAAAAGCATGTTGCATTTGCACTTTCCTTCATTTTGATGATGCCTTTATTGGCTCAGGAGGTGACTGTAAGTCCTGTTTCTCCTAAAATGACTGATGAAATAACCATTCTGTTTGATGCAACAAAGGGAAATCAGGAATTGAAAGATATTTACGGAAAAGTTTATTTCCATGCCGGCCTGATAACCAATCAAAGTCGTGATGAGCGCGACTGGAAATTTGTAGTGGGCAACTGGGGTGCAGATGATGCACGTGTTGAGATGATCAAAAAAGCAGATAATCTTTATGAGGCCAGCTTTGTGCCAATGGATCTATTTGGCGTAACGGATGATATAAAAGTGAATATGATTGCGTTTGTTTTTCGCGATCTGAATGGAGGCAGGGTTGGAAAAACAGCTGCCAATACTGATATTTATGTTCCCATTGATGGCTATAAACCCTTTGAAGCAAAACCTGCAGCATATCTTTTTAATGAAATAGTTTATAAAAACCATCAGCTTAAAACGGGAAATCTTTTTATTGAAACAGATCAGGGAACCATTGTTGTAAGACCTTTTAGTGACAGCATTGTTGAAACAAGCTGGCATCCTGATGGCTTTGAAAAGTTTGCACCATCTCACTCAGTCATTAAGCAGCCTTCTGATGTCCGGACTTTTCTCGCTGAAGCTGGAGATAAAATAATGTATGATTTACCTGGATTGCAGGTTCTGGTGCAGAAAAAACCATTTAAAATCAGCTATCTCAGCAATGGAAAAAATATTTTAATTCAGGAACGAGGTTTTTTTTCGCGCACTGATGGAAATGGATTTCGATTCAAGCTCGATCAGGATGAAAAACTCTATGGAAGTGGTGGCCGTGCAAGCGGAATTAACCTTCGCGGACGAAAACTCGGATTATACAACAGGCCTGATTATAATTATGAATTTGGTGCTACCGAATTGAACTACATGGTTCCCTTGCTTGTATCATCCGAAAAATACCTTTTGTTGGTTGATAATCCACACAAAGCATGGTTTGATGTTGATAGCAAAGGCGACGGAGTACTTGAATTTGGAGCTGCCGGCGGCCCAATGCGCTATTTTATTGCAACTGCAAAAAATTATCCACTTCTAATGCAGCAATACAGCGCCCTCACAGGTTTGCAACCAATGCTTCCCAGATGGGCTTTCGGAAATCTCCAATCAAGAATGGCCTACCGAACCCAGAAAGAAACCACTGAAATAGTCGACCAAATGATTGCTGAAGATTTTCCGATTGACGCAATTATTCTCGATTTCTATTGGTTTGGAGATAGTATCTTAGGGCATTTGGGTCGTCTCGATTGGTGGAAACCAAGCTGGCCTGAGCCTGAAAAAATGATTGCTAATTTCCGAAATAAAGGCGTAAAAACTATCACTATTTCTGAACCATACATCATTGATACGCTTGCTAACTGGCAAATTGCTAATGATTTAGGAATTCTGGCAACCGATAGTTCAGGACAGACCTATGTGGACAAGCAATTTTATTTTGGCAATGGTTCTCTGATAGATATTTTTAAACCTGAAGCGCAGCAATGGCTATGGAAAGAATACAGAAAACAGTTTGATATAGGAATTGAAGGCCTTTGGGGTGATCTCGGTGAGCCCGAAAGTCATCCTTCCGATATGTTTCATGTTTTGGGTAAGGCTGACGAAGTACACAATATTTACGGCCATTACTGGTCGAAAACAATTTTCGATAATTTCAGTAAAGACTTCCCTGAAAAAAGATTGTTTTTTCTTGCAAGAAGCGGTTTTGCCGGTACACAAAGGTATGGCATTGTGCCCTGGACCGGCGATGTTAGTCGCAGCTGGAAAGGGATGAAGGCGCAGTTGCCCGCTATGCTGAATATGAGTATGTCGGGTGTCCCTTATATGCATTCTGATGCAGGTGGGTTTGCCACCGGTGTGAAAGATGACGAATTGTATACACGTTGGCTGCAGTTTTCTGTTTTTACTCCAATTTTGCGCCCGCATGGATCGGTAATTCCTTCTGAGCCAATCTTTTTTAATGATACGACCAAACGAATTGTCCGGCATTTCATGAAAATGCGCTATGAATTACTTCCCTATATCTATACAGCAGCATGGGAAAATTCACAAACCGGGCTACCAATTACAAAACCATTATTCTTTTACCATCCGGATGATGAAAGATTCAGTGAGTCATTCGAAAGTTACTATTTCGGAGACAATCTTTTGGTCATACCAGTAACTGAAAGTAATGTTCAAAAGATGCCGGTTGAATTGCCAAAAGGCCTTTGGTATCATTTCTGGTCAGGCCAAAAACACAATGGTGGAAAAAGCATTCTCGTTCAAACAGCTTTGGAAAGTATCCCTGTTTTTGTTAAAGCCGGAAGCTTTATTCCAAGAGTACCATCGGTAAATACAACAGATTATTACAGTTCAAGAAATTTGGTTTTACATACTTATCTTCCGGGCGCTGATGGAAATTTCTCTGGAAAAATGTTTGAAGATGATGGCAGTAGCTTCGGAGCCTATGAATCCGGAGATTATGAACTTTTGCATTTTGATGGGAAACTTGAGAAGGGAGAAATAACTATTGCTCTGAACCGGACAGGAAAGGGTTGGTCGGGTATGCCTGAATCAAGACTTTTAGAAGTTGTTGTTTATGGTCTTGAAAAAAAGCTCAAAGAGATTCAATATGATGGCAAAAAGCTCAGTGAATTAGAAAAGGAAGACCATCAAGGAATTAAACCTGGTTTTTGGCAGGATGAAAACGGTCAGTGGCATATAAGGGTTGTTTGGCCAGGTCATGAAACAGTAATTTTAGCCAAATAGAATCTGGCAAATTAAAATAATAACGTAAACAAAATTAACATGAAAAAATCAATGATTCACCTGATTATTATCGCACTTTCGCTTGTAGTTATATCGATGGGATTTTTTGCCTGCGCAACCAAGAAAAGTGAAGAAAGTACTTTTGTAAAGCCTTTTTCAGAAGTAGTAACTCCAGCCTGGGCTAAAGATGCAGTAATCTATGAAGTCAATACGCGGCAATTCACAAAAGAAGGAACTTTTGATGCTTTTGCGACTCATCTGCCACGTTTAAAGGAACTTGGAGTGGATATTCTTTGGTTTATGCCCATTCATCCTATTGGCGAACTTAACCGAAAGGGTGGTCTTGGCAGCTATTATTCAATTAAGGATTATAAAGCTGTCAACCCTGAATTTGGAAACTTCGAAGATTTTAAAAAACTGGTTGAGCAAGCGCATGATATGGGCTTTAAAGTAATTCTTGACTGGGTTGCCAATCACACTTCCTTTGATCATCAATGGGTAACAGAACATCCTGATTGGTATAACCGTGATGAAAACGGAGAAATAATCTCTCCTTACGACTGGACCGATGTGGCGCACTTGAACTACAATGAGAATCCGGAACTTTGGGATGCCATGATTGATGCATTGAAATTTTGGGTAGAAGAAGCGAACATTGATGGATATCGCTGTGATGTGGCAGGAATGGTGCCTACAGCATTTTGGGAAAAAGCCCGTGTTGAGTTGGATGCCATCAAACCAGTATTTATGTTGGCTGAAGATGAAGGTCAGCGCGACCTTATGCAGAAAGCATTTGATGCCAACTATGGCTGGGAATTTCATCATATCATGAATCATATTGCCAAAGGTGAAAAAACAGCAAAAGATGTTTGGAAATATTTTGCAAAGGAAGACAGCATTTTTGCGCCTTCGGCTTACCGCATGATGTTTACTTCAAATCATGATGAAAACTCCTGGAACGGAACTGAATTCGAAAGAATGGGCGAGGGTGCAAAAGCTTTTGCTGTAATGAGTTACACTATTCCCGGGTTTCCGATGATTTACAACGGACAGGAAGTTGCATTGAATCACCGTTTGCTTTTCTTTGAGAAGGATGAAATCGACTGGACAAAAGAAAATGACTTTACTGCTTTTTATGCTTGTCTTAATTCAATCAAAAAAGACAATGAAAGCCTTTGGAATGCTGATAATGGTGGTTCTTTCACAGAGATTGAGACAGATAAAGCCGCTGAAGTTCTTTCTTTTGTGCGTGAAAAGAATGATAACCGTGTCCTTGTTTTGATCAATGTTACCGGAGAGAATGTGGAATTCACTGTTTCTGACAAGAATTTTGAAGGTATTTATACTGATCTCATTTCTGGCGAGGCAGTGGAGATTCTTGCCTCGGGCGCCTCTACACTTCCGGCATGGGGATATCTTGTTTTGAAGTAAAACTCTGCATTTCAAATCTAGTTTTTGCAATAGCAGAGACAGGGTTTTTTATGAAAGAAATGCTGTAAAATGAGAATATTTCTATAATTTGGAATATCATCCTAATTCGGAATAATAGCTGTAACCTACAGTACCACTAAGTGTCATATATTGAGTAACATATACAATTTGGCGTGATTTTAGATATATTCTATATATAAAAATATTGATTTATGAAAAAGCAAGTTATTCTTTTGAGCTTAGTTTTGATAGTTATCAGCTTGTTTTCAGGATGCCGGAAAGACCATGAACAGATTCAGAAAAAGGCTGAGAAAACATCTGAACTGCAAGTGCCGACAGATTTTAAGTGGAAAACTACGCTGGACGTTGGTTTAAAGATTTCATTGCCAGTGAATGGCTTTTTCCCATTGACGTCTAAACTTTCGATATATCAGGGAAATCCATTTTCCGGAGGCTTGTTGATAGCGAGCGGCAGTGTTTCAAAAGAAAGCTCTTTTGAGCAAATAGTAAGAATTCCGGCCTATCTGAATTCGCTTTTTTTGTATTTGGAAACAACAGCAGGTACACAACAAATTGTTGAAGTTCCAGTTTTGGGAAATCAGTTGAGCTACACATTTGAAAGTTCTGAAGTCAAACAGCTTTTTAAATCTTTGAATGCCGTTCAGGAAGTTGGCCCGGAGTGTAACGATTGTGATCAGGTTATTTCCGGTAGCGGAAACTATAACATTGGTAATGGCAAAACATACTGTGTTCAGGATAATTTTACTGGCACAATAACTTTTCAAACCTGGAATGGTGGTGGAACCCTTAAAATTTGCGGAACTGCCAATATAAGCCAGAATATTTCACTTGGAACGAATAGCTGGATTATTGTAACTCAGGGTGGAAGCCTCAATATAAATGGCATCCAGATGTGGGGATCCGGCAATGGTGTAAAGGTTTATGCAAATTCTTCACTGCAAATCAGTGGTGGTTTGAGTACAACCGGAACATTTGTAAATCATGGAACAATGACAATTGGAGGATTTACAACATTTCAATTGCTGAGCACTCCTTTTGTAAATACCGGTGTGCTTAGTGTTGGTTCAGGTGTAAATTTGAACAATGCCACTTTGTTAAACAGTGGAACTTTCAGTGCTGCTGGTGTTATAAAACTCAATACCGGAAGTAGCATCACCAACGATGGAACAATCACAGCCGGAGACCAAAGTGAACTGAATGGAAGTTCAATGGTCAACAATGGTAGCTTTATTATAACCAATTCCAGGTTCAATATCAATGGAGGCAGCACTTTCACCAACAATGGCGATATGGATGTGAGGGCAGGGAGTTTTAATGTGAATTCCAGCGGTTCGGTTGTCAATAATGGCTCGATTAACGCTGCAAGTCAGATAAAATTTAACGCTGGAAGTAATGTAACAAATAATTGCATGATGACTTGCGGTGGCCTTGCCGAATTCAATTCAGGAAATATAGTTTTCCAAAGTGGTTACCTTCGAAGTAATGATCGGATTCAAATAAATGGGGGTGCCAATACAATTCTGAAGGATGGAAGCATGATTTCAGCTCCAAAGTATTTCCTTTATACCAATATCAGCGGACAAGGTTCAACCAATACGATAAAGGCTGAAACTGAGTTTACAATGTCATCACAAACAGTTTCTGGACCAATAGAATTATCAACAAACAATCTGAATATTTTATCAGGTACGCCGGTTTCTCAGCACTTTATTAATGGAGCAACTGTTGTTGCTATTGGCGCGGAGCAGAATTTTCTGGCCATTACTGCTTGCAATCCCGAGGGGCTTGGAAGTATTTCTGTAACTGATATGGATGGTGACGGTGTTCCGGACGAGCTTGATGCATTCCCAAACGACCCTGACAGAGCCTTCCGTTCATGGTATCCAAATGAGAATAATTTTTCAACAATAGCATTTGAGGATTTGTGGCCGGGTATGGGTGATTTTGACTTTAACGATATGGTTGTAATCATGCAGTACGAAATTGTTACCAATGCCGATAATGAACTTGTTGATTTGAATGGAAAATTCAGGTTAATGGCTGCCGGAGCCAGTTTAAACAATGGTTTTGCTGTTGCGATTGACATCGCTCCTGACCATGTTGCGTCTGTAAGCGGAGGTGCTATCGCCGGATCAATAATTAATTTTGATGCCAAAGGTTTTGAAGCTGGTCACACAAATCAAACTGTTTGGATTGTGATGGATGCCATAAATGATCTTTACCCGGGCCCTGATTTTCTGAATACTGTGCCAGAACTTGCTTATGTTGAGACAGATACAATTTCTGTTTCGATGACACTTAGTACACCTCAGGCAAATTACGGGATTGCACCTTTCAACCCATTCATCTTTGTGAATCAGGAGCGGGGAAAGGAAATCCATTTACTTGATTTCCCACCTACAGCTTTAGTTGATCCGGTTTATTTTGGGATGTGGGAAGACAACTCAACGCCTCAGACAGGAAAGTATTACAAAACAGACTCCAATCTGCCATGGGCAATTGAAATACCCGTAAACTTTGATTATCCAATTGAAAAAGTAGATATTTTGCAAACACATCTTAAGTTTGCCGAATGGGCCACATCAGGAGGAACACTATTTCCTGACTGGTATCTCAACTTGACGGGATACAGAAATCAGGGAAATGTTTATGTGAAACCATAATTGGTTCAAATATGAAAAATACAAAACAGAGAGCAGCAATGTTCTCTGTTTTGCTTTATATCAATAAGCAAAGTAATCTATCTTGTTCAACGAACGGCCAAAAGGCTCAGGAATTTGAACAGCGTAGGTGGTTGAAGGACTAGTTCCGGTAGTTTTCATTACAGTTTTTCTACCTTTAGGTGTGATGGATGTAATTTCCATGACAAAGCCTTTTTCTGAAAGTGTCTGGTAGTACTTAGCTGTTTTGCTGGCTTTAAAAACGCCCACATCATTCGGTAAATCAATGGCATCAGTGATCCACATTTCACCTGTAAATTCTTCTGCTTCAAAGGTATAACGTGTACACTGATAATCCAGAATCTGCCTGGTTTCTCCTGAATGAATAAGTTTTAGTTCTTTCAGGATACGACCTTCGTTGTCTTTCATAACAGCAGCGCTGCCAGTCAGATTGTTTTCTTCACCCAGCAAAATCAAACAGTTGTTGTTGGGCATATCAAAAATTGTTTGATAGACTGTCCTGCCACGAACATGCTTAATGCAAGTATGCGTGAAGTCGCTGTTAAAATAACTGAAGTAAGGAATCATCATTTCGTGCTTGCCTTTACGGTCATAAAAATCAAATTCCATCTCTACAGATCCGGAAAAGGTATAAGCACTTTCATATTGAATTCCCGGAATCTTTTTGCTTAGATCAATCTGGGCTTTTGTTGTGAGAAAGGGAAAAACCATCAATGCTAAGAAGAATACTTTTGTTCTCATGTTTGTTATTTATTAGATGTAATAAACTAAATATCAATACATTAAAATATTTTTGACATTATCTATACGACTGAAAACTAATGCTTATCTGGATTATTTGAACCTTAAACCGATGATTTTCCCTTAAGTTTTTCTGATTTTTCCATTACCTGAGCAGTTTGCTCTTTTATGAAGGTATTCATTTTTTGCCTCAACGCAACATCTGCAACACCAAGAATGCGGGCAGCAAGCAGCCCTGCGTTGGCGGCACCATTGATAGCAACTGTGGCAACAGGTATTCCTTTTGGCATTTGAACGATCGAAAGCAATGAATCGATGCCTTCAATGGAATTGGATGACTTTACCGGAACACCAATCACAGGAATAGGAGTGAGGCTGGCCACCATACCTGGAAGATGTGCTGCTCCACCAGCACCGGCAATAATTACATCAATGCCCCTTGATTCAGCTTCTTTCGCAAATTGAACCATAAACTCCGGGGTTCGGTGTGCTGAAACAATCCTTATTTCATAGCCGATTTCAAAACGGTCAAGACTGCTTGCAGCTTCTTTCATCACGGGAAGATCGGAGTCTGAACCCATTATGATGCTAACCTGAATTTTTTTCTCACTCATAAAGCTTTTCTTAGATGTTTAATAAATTATGCCTGAACCTTAAGTGTTTCGAGAACCCTTTTCGCTTTAATTAAAGCCATGTTTATATCAGGATCTAATATTGTAGCATGTCCCATTTTTCGGTAAGGGCGGGTCATTTTTTTTCCGTAAATGTGAAGTTTTACGCCTTCGATAGCCAGAACTTCATTGAGCCCTTTATAAACAGCAGCGCCGGAAAAGCCTTCGTCTCCGAGTATGTTTATCATTACAGCAGGCATTTTCAGTTTTGTTGAACCGGGGTGATAACCGAAAATAGCGCGAAGATGTTGTTCATATTGAGACGTCATTGCACTCTCAATCGTTTGATGACCGCTGTTGTGTGGTCGGGGAGCTACTTCATTGATGAGAAGATTCTGATGCTGATCTAAAAACATTTCTACAGCCAGAAGACCTGTGATGTTTAGCGCTTCAGCAGTTTTTCTTGCCAGATGACTTGCTTCTTCAGCGAGTTCCTTATTAATTCTGGCTGGCGACAAAAGGTATTCAACCAGATTGGCAACCGGGTTGAAAATCATTTCTACCGCCGGATAACAAGCCATTTCACCTGATTGATTCCTCGAGACAATGACTGCTATTTCAACTACCTCCTCAATAAAATCTTCAACCATTGAAGGGACATCAAAAAGTTGATTTAGTTTATGTTCGCCTTTAACGACCAAAACCCCTTGCCCATCATATCCGGCAAGGCGTGTCTTTTGAACAAAGGGATATTTCAAACTGCCTATTGCCAGTGCCTGCCGTATTTCATCTGCATTTTCAAACAGCTTAAAAGAAGCAGTCGGGAGATTGAAGTCGGCGAAAAATTGTTTTTGCAGTCCTTTATCGCGAATGATTCGCAAACAGGAAGGTTCGGGGTAAACGGGCAATCCATTGGATGCAAGTTCCTCAACGGCTTCAATATTAACGCCTTCTATTTCAATTGTCAATAAATCTACATCTTTTGCAAAATTCATAACGGTTTCATAATCGCGAAAAGAACCTACAGTAAATTTTGTTGCAATGCTTGCAGCAGATGCTTCAGGGTCAGGGTCGAGAACGTAGGTAGTTATATCCCAGCTGCTTGCAGCCTGACACAACATTTTGCCAAGCTGGCCACCGCCTAATATTCCCAATCTGAAGCTTGAACTTATGGTTTGTTTCATTATCTTGAAGTCGGTTTTGTTCTCAAAAAAATCTAAAAGCGTTCAGCAAAAATAAGTCATAAATATAACAAAAAAGCAGAAGACTTATTTCCTCTGCTGTTTTTCGTCATAAGCTTTTTTCGAAGCTTTGGGTGCAATAGCTTCTCAGCCAGTTGTAAGGCTTGTCAGCTTTGCATCAACTGATTTTACAAGATTGAGTTTGCGTTCAAGTTCCTGCATTTTTTCCAGTTCACCTTTAAGTTCAAGAAAAATAAGTCCTGATTGTGTGCAGTTTTCAAGAACATCATCGTGCAAACCAAGGCGTGTTTTGATAAAGCAACCCCAGCCGGTCAGAATTTTTTGAACAGTTTCGGCAGCGTCCTGACGCGATCCGATGAGAATGAGCATTACATGTCTTGTCATTTTTTTTGGTTTTAATTAATATTGATCTAATATGAAATCCATTCTTTATTCTTGCTTGATGATTCTATGCCATTTCAGTTCGTTGTCAGTGTTGAAACACTCAACCACGAGTTCACGATTTTTGCTTTCACCTCTGAAACTGACTTTACCAAAATTTCTTTCAGTTACTACTGTTCCGGGCACTCTGTAACTATTTTTCCAATCATTTCCATTTGGATTTGGACCTGCTGTCATTGTTGAAAAAGTCAAATCCCAGATTGCAGGTTTGCCTTCTTCGGTTAAAACTGACATTTCAGTATAATGCACATCGCCGGTAACAAATACAACATTTTTGATCTTATGCTGATGAATGAAATCGATAATTTTCTGCCTTTCCTTATTGAATCCATAATTGCTATAGAGTTCATAAACAGCGGCATCGCTAAGAAACTGTCCACCTAAAGCAACAATTTTGAAGGTTGCGGTGCTTGTAACAAGATTTTCAAAAAGCCATTCAAGCTGGGATTCTCCAAGAATGGTTTTATTGTCTTTTTGGATTAAATCAGGGTCACGATACCAACGGTTGTCAAGGAGAAAAAAATCAGCATCACCCCATTGAAAACTTGTTATTGCTCCCTTGATATCCCCAACTCCGTAAGTCGGATTTCCCCAGAAAAGCTCAAAGGCTTTCATTGTTTGGTTTTTATTAAAAAACCCTTTGTCACTGTCGTTTGGGCCATAATCATGATCATCCCAGATGGCATAGTGATGCGTGGAGGCGAGAAAAGGCTGCAATTCTTTAACCGACCGGCCGTGCGTGTATCTTTGGGTTATTCCGGTCCATGAATTCCAATCAGGCTCCCGCAGATAGATGTTGTCTCCCAGCCAAAGCATGAAATCGGCATTTTGTGTTGCCATATTTTCAAAAATCCTGTAATCACCTCCATAAGGTCTTCCGGGTCTGTCGTGCTCTGTCTGATTGATATAAGCGCAACTTCCCGCAAGAAAACTAAACTCAGGTGGATTTCCTCGCCACTTCCAGATTGACTGTGTTTGAAATTCAGTAGTATAAGGCAGATGAACCTCATCACCATTAATGAATAATTGATAAACATACTTTTTTCCGGGTAAAACAGAATCTGCAATTAAATGCGCAGTCAAAACATTTTCTTTTACTGTTTTAATTGTTTTTGTTTTTCGTGCAATGTCCGACCCATCTTTAGGATAATACAAAATGTGTAATTGCGCTTCTTCATTTGTTTGCACCCACAACATAACCTCGCGCATTTCTGAGTAACCAAGCATTGGTCCTGATTGAAGCAAAGGGTGCTGGGCTTGTAAGAAAAGTGAAATTAATAAGAGAATCGATGTTGTAAAAATGCTATTCCTATTCATGGGAGTGATTTTATAGTTTACTTAAAGAAGCTATTTATTTTCTTTCAGAACATCCTTTATAGAGTCAAAATTACCATCAATTGCTGCAGGCTGTATTTTCAGAAGCTTTGCCAAAAGAGGATACAGATGGATGTTCTGAAATGACTCTTTTACATAGTTTTCTTTAAAATCAGGCCCTGTTGCATAGAAAATTGCATGCATATCCTTATTGGCATTGTCATAGCCATGCGTTCCACGCACATTGGCAATAGCGTATGACCAGTAAAGGCTGTATCCACTATCGGCAACGATAGAAACATCATGTGTGCGCACGTGATTTCCATGATGCAATCTCTCAGGTCCTTCACCGCTTTTCCAGTACTTAAGGTTGGGTACATTTTGCAGTTGAGCCTCAATTGAATCAATAAAACCATCTTTTACTTTTATATTCATGGTAGGATTCCATCCATCGACAAAAGCGAGCATGCTTGTGTCAACATACTGATCGAGAATGATTTGCTTATCATTTGATAACTGTCCCATTCCATGATCAGAAACAACGATGAAATTGATTTTGTCAGCATGTGGTAAAGCTTGCATTTTTGTCAAAAATACGCCAACAAGACTGTCAAGTTTTGTTATCAAAGGCATCAAGCTGTCGTTTTCAGGGCCAAATCTATGTCCGCTGGAGTCTGGCTCATCAAAATAGAACATAACCAACTTGGGGCGTTTTTCTTTTGGTAAACCAAGCCAATAGACAACTGTATCAATTCTGTCGCCATAAGGCATACTGTGATCATATCTTTTCCAGTAGGTCGGCCTGATGCCTTGTACATCAGCTTCACTTCCAACCCAAAAGCATGTTGCAGTTGTAACATTTTGATTTTCCGCAGTTACCCATATTGGTTCGCCGCCATAGAATCTTCCATCTTCAACAGATCCTCGGTTATTCTTGTCGTTAAAGTGTTTGCCAAGATCAGGAGCAAAAAAACGATTCACAAGAATTCCGTGATTGCCCGGATACAATCCTGTTGCCATGGTGTAATGATTCGCAAAAGTAGTTGTCGGAAAGCTCGGAATCATGCTTTCTGCAATGACACCATTTTCAGCAATCCAATCCAGATTGGGTGTTTCGGTGCGGGATGCATAATCCCATCTGAATCCGTCCATAGATAGGATTACAACATAATTGTCATCAGTTTCTTTTAGGGAGTTTTTACACGAAACGGTTGCAAAAGAAATTGCAATCAGGACAATAAAAATTCTATAATTCATATGATTTTATTTAAGGTGTAAAGCTAAAAAAAAAGGAGGCTTGCATGACAAGCCTCCTTTATATTTGTCAATTATTTTAGTTAAAGATGTAGCGGATTGTAACCTGTCCTTGCCATCTTGAGCTTAAAATACCTGAATCGTCGATAGCCCAAATATCACCCTTTGGCTTTGTGTAGCTATATTTTGGTGTAGTTTTATCAGCTTCAAAACCTTCAAATCTTACGAGTGGGTAATTGTTATAGAATGCACCTGAAGCATAGTAGATTCTTCCCCAATCCTTATTAAGCATATTTCCGACATTGAAGATGTCAAGAGCAACTTGTAAAGTGTTGCGTTTGCCACCAACATTCATGTAGAAGTCCTGAGCTATTCTCATATCAAACAAATTCATAAAAGGAACTCTTGAACTGTTTCTTTCTGCATAGCTACCACGTTTTTCGTTGAGATATTTATCATTTTCGATAAATGCATTCAAGTCAGCCCATTGTTGTGCTGCGGATAAAACGATATTGCCGTCTCCGTCAAGCTTATTTATAAGATTGATATCGTTTTGATCCTTTGGTATATACATCAGTTCAAGGCTTTGGTTGTCTTCACCAAGGAATACTGATCCACCGTCAGCATAGCCAAATGAATATAAGTCACCAGACTGACCGGTATAGAACAATGAAATCGAGGTAGCCATTGATTTAAAGTATTCTTTTTTGTAAGAAACAAAACCAACGACTCTATGTCCCATTGCGAAATCACTTCTGGCAAGATCTATGTCATTCTTTCCACGTACGTTAGGAACACGCCATTGTGATGAATTCTGTGAAGAAACACCGTCGTTCATCGATTTTGCTTCTCCAAATGTGTAAGCCAAACTTCCTGCAAAGCCATTTTGGAAGCTTTTCTGAAGTTGGGCTGTGATGTTGTAACTATGTCCTTTGTTTGTGTTTGAGCCTAAGATAATATCTGTGTATGCACGATTTTTATCTGTTACCGGATCTTTTCCAAGATCAAGACGACGATAAATTGGTCGGTTATCACCAGTGCCTGTCAGAGCGCCATCCTGAACAAATCTTAGGTTTTCATACATTACATTATTCACATTCTTTGTATAAATCGCTTCAAAAGTACCTACGAGACCCCAAGGTAATTTTTTGTCAATTCCTAAACTAGTGCGGAAAACTTTAGGATATTTAAAGTTCTTGGCAAA
>JAGXRB010000046.1 GCA_018336075.1 Bacteroidota bacterium | reverse complement strand
GTAATAGTCCAATTATCGCTCACTCAATTGGCCTAACATTTCTATCCATCGGCATTATACCATTACAGCTTTTGGATTCATCTATAATTCACTTTGGTCTAATTTCTACCAGAATATTCTGGTATTTCCTGACCTTCGATCCAAGGTGCACCTGCTGCGGATAGTTTCCTTTCAATAGCCGGAAGGCTTTCTTTTCTTATCATCTCCAGTTTTTCTCTTAAAACTGAGAACTCTTTGCTGGCAATTTCAAGCATTCTTTTATGCGTTGCTGTTGGGCCATATGTAGAGAAGGAAGTACCCATATTAGCAGCAGATAACCTGTCATTAATGGTTGGGTCACTCTTTTCTCCTACTTTTTGTTTTGATCGATTACCATTCATTTGCGCATCAAAATCATAAAGTTCAGCTCTAAGATTACTGATGTCTTTCAAAATTTCGGATGGGTCGACCGGAGTGCGTACAAGCGCTTTTTCCATAAGATCTAATCTTTGGAGCACATTTTGAAGCACGATAGAAGCTGCACTAGTGCCTTTGCGGATGTTTTGCATTTCTTTCCAGAATGCTGCTGTTTCTGCAGGTTCTGATCCTTTGAGGCTTCCTTTGCGCAATGGTTTTACCTCAAAAAACTGAGGGCCAGCCAACATCTCAAAATTTCCATCCAGCTGTTTATACAATTCAACACTATATTTTCCCGGGGCAACCATTGGTCCACCTGAAAACCGTCCGCCGCTTCTTTCAGTCATCACTGTGTTTGCCGACATTTCCAAGTCCCAGGCAACACGATGAAATCCTTTGTTTTTTGGCCCTTCAAAACGAGTCATAATGTTGCCTTCAGAATCTTTAACTACAAACCAAATCGCTGGTTCAGGGCTTCTACGTTCTTTTTCTAAAGCGTCCCAGCCCGGAAATTTCACACCCTCTTGGCTGCGTTTTAATTCCGCTTCTTTTTCTTGCCTGATTTTTTCCACAGACTTATAACTTTCTGAAAGATAGACAGTAAATACAGCGCCAAAAGGAGGATTGTCTGCTACGAAATATGCATCGCCCTGACTTGCTTTTTTATCGTTTCCAAGCAACTGACGCGGAATGTACCAAAGTGCATCTCTTAATGGGAACAGAGTAGCTTCTTCCTGTAATTGCTTTTCGGTTACATATCTTAAAGGACTATAATCATCAAGAATGTAAAAGCCCCTGCCAAATGAAGCTGCAACAAGGTCATTTTCGCGTTTTTGAATGGCAAGGTCACGGAATGAAATAACTGGTAATCCGCCTTTTAACTGATGCCATTTTGAACCTGCATCGATAGTAAACCAAATGCCAGCTTCAGTTGCCAGAAACATCAATTCGGCTTTTTCATGATCCTGAACAACGCGCCAAAGAAGATCTCGTTCGGGAAGGTTAGCGCTGATCGACGTCCACGTTGTTCCTTTGTCTGTGCTTTTATAGATATAAGGTTTGAAATTACCTGATTTGTGGTCGTCCAGCACTACATAAACTGTTGAAGCATCAAAAAGGTCTGCTTTGATATCATTTACGAAAGCAGCGGCTGGAACGCCTTTTAGATCAGATACTTTAATAGCTTTCCAGTTTTTACCAAAATCTTCTGTAAACTGAATCAAGCCATCATCGGTTCCGGCCCAGATTACACCTTCTTTAACCGGAGATTCAGAAAGAGATGTAATTGTACTGAAATCGGACATAGCAAATAAATCCCAGGGTGAGTCCCAACTCCAGTTTTGATCCATCAATTTTTCTTCAATGCGTTCTCTGTTATTTGTCAGGTCGCCTGAAATAGGTTTCCAGCTATCACCTCTGTCTTCAGACTGCCACACACGCTGCGAAGCAAAAAATAGTCGCTCCGGTTTGTGTGGACTTACCAGAATTGGGGCATCCCAGTTGAACCGCTCTCTGCCTTCATTTTCGTCAGGCTGGGGTTTGATCAACACAATTTCGCCGGAAATACGGTCGTAACGAACAAGATTTCCTTGTTGCCACTGCGAATACACTATGTTTGGATTGCCAGGCTCAGTAGCTGGCTGATGCCCATCGCCAAAAAGAGTTACGAACCAGTCTGCATTTCTGATACCATGCACATTATCTGTGCGCGATGGCCCGCCCTGCGTGTTGTTGTCCTGTGTTCCACCATAAACATTGTAAAAAGGCTCATCATCGTCAACAGCAACTTTGTAAAACTGGGTCACAGGTAAATTGGCAACAAATTTCCATGACTTGGTGAGGTCAAAAGTTTCATACAAACCTCCATCGTTGCCAACAAGCAAATAATTTGGATCATTAGATCTGAAAGCAATAGCATGATTATCAACATGTTTGTATTGCTCATTCATTCTTCTGAAAGTTTTTCCACCATCATCTGAGATCTGCATATATACATCGACAAGGTACAGACGGTCGAACTGATGAGGACAAGCATACAATTCCTGATAGTAATGTGGGCCTGTTCCGCCGGCAACAGCATCCGACATTTTAGTCCAGGAAGCGCCTCTGTTCGTGCTTTTATAAACACCGCCTGAACGTCTGTTCAGCTCAATTGCAGCATATACTACATCAGGTTTCTGAGGTGAAAGTGCCAAGCCTATTTTTCCCATATCTGATGAGGGTAATCCACGGCTAAGCTTATCCCAGTTTTGGCCGCCATCTTCCGAACGATAAATTGCGGTACCCGGACCTCCACCCATATAGGCAGCTACAGTGCGGTGTCTTTGCCATGTAGCTGCGTAGATTCTGTCTGGATTGCGTGGATCAATAAGTAAATCTGTTGCGCCGGTCCAGCTATCATCACCAAGAAGGCGTTTCCAGGTTTTTCCGCCATCCTCACTTTTATAGACGCCTCTTTCACCACCTTTTGACCAGAGCGGTCCTTGAGAAGCAACCCATATAATATCAGGTTTTGTTGGATGAACAATGATTTTGGAAATATGTTCTGAGGTTTTCAATCCCATATTTTTCCAGGTTTTTCCGCCATCATCACTTTTATAGATACCATCACCATAGCCAACATGCCGACCTCCGACATTTTCGCCGGTTCCAACCCATATTCGCTCTGAATTTGATGGGTCGATGGTGACACAACCAATGGAATAAGTTCCTTGAGAATCAAAAATAGGATCCCATGTAGTGCCTGAGTTTTCGGTTTTCCATACACCACCCGAACCAACGGCAACATACCAGATGTTGTTGTTGTCAGGGTGGATGGCAATGTCTGCAATCCGGCCAGACATCAGCGCGGGCCCGATATTTCTGAACTTAAAGCCTTGAAAAATGTCGGTTGCTCCAGCTTCTGCTGTTTTTTGGGTTTTTTGTGCATCAATGTTTGTGCTGACCGATAAAATAAAAATTGTCAATAGGAGGTAACGGGTAAAATTATTCATAATAAAGTGTTTTAGTGAGTAAAAATTATTTTCCAAGGTGCCAAAATAGATATTTTTTTAAATCACCACGAATAATATAAGTTTCCGGTGAAATAAAATTAGTATTGGAAGCTGCTTTCTTACAATTGGTTAAAAGGAAACCTCAAGCCTTATCAATTAAAGGTAAAATCGTTTTAAGATGATATATTGATAGACCCCATGAGGTAAAAAGAATTGCACATTTTTGCTTTCAGAAATAGCTTTACGAATAAAACTAGAGGAAACTTCTAATTGAGGTGCGTCTACTATTTTCACTGAAGGATGTTCTGAAAATTGACCTCCATCAGCATCTTTTCGCGGATACACGAGGATGTTGCAACTACCAAGTATTTGATTGTAGTTTTTCCATTTGTGAAAAGATTGTAATGCATCCATTCCGCAAATAAGGTAGAAATTATGGCTAGGATGTCTTTCAGTCAGCCGAACAAGTGTATCAATAGTATAGGAGGGTTTGGGCATATGAAACTCAATGTCAATCGCTCTGAATCGTGGGAATTCATCAATTGCTTTTGTAACCATGTCAAACCTGTCCTGTTCGGCAAGAAGGTTTTTTTTGTCTTTTAGAGGGTTTTGAGGAGAAACAATAAACCATACTTCTTGCAACCCGGCATATTCAAGCATATAATTGGCCAGCATCAGATGACCCTGATGAATGGGATTGAATGAACCAAAAAATAAACCGATTTGCATATTAAACTAAATTTGACGGACAGATATCACGTAAATCTCAAAAGCATTTTGCCTTCCGACATCGAGCCCAGATAGTGTTTTAATCCTTTGATTATTTCTTCCGGTTTAACCTGAATTGAGACAGGGCTTTCGATGTCGCCAGAGAGATGCATTTCGGTTAACAGAAGTGAAGCCTCAGCAATTTTCTGGCTTCCTGCACGCAAAAACCATTTGTTCAAATTAAAACCTTTTATGCGCAATTCTCTAAATATTAATGGAATAGAGCCGATTCCACCGATTTCTTTGCCAGAGAGTCCTCCATAAACAACCAATTCTCCATCCTCCGGCAAACAGCCTGCAATCAGGCCTGTCAATTCTCCGCCGACTGCATCAAATGCAATATCAACACACATTTCATCTATTTTTTTCTGAAGCGAATCCTTGAAGTTTTCTTCAGTCGAAACGAGCACTGAATCCCATCCCTTTTGGATCAGAGAATCAGCTGTTTTTGATTTTCTTACAATGCCTAAAGTCTTTATTTCGTGTTTTCTGGCAAAAGCATGCATAATTTCTGCTACTCTTCCCCCGGCAGCATTTATAAGAATCGCCTTGCTTTTTTTTGCCTGAGCCATCTCAAAAAGGCCAAAGGCTGTGAAAGGATTAACGAAAAAAACAGCTCCCTGCTCTGTGCTTAGTCGGTCATCTACTGGTATTATCTGGTTGATATTTAAAACAATGTATTCAGCCCAGGTGCCATAAGTAGCTGATTGTGAAAAACAAGAGACTCTTTTGCCGATAAGACTTCGGGCATGGCTTTCGGTACCTGCTGCAACCACTGTTCCGGTTCCTTCAAAGCCCGGGATAGCCGGCAATGGCTTTACGACATTGTATCCGCCAATTAAGAAAGCAATATCGGAAGGGTTGCAGGGAGCGGCTTCCATCCGGATAAGAAGGCTGTCAGCAGGAATTGCTTCAAGATGTTTTTCAACAACATGGAGCCCAAGTATTGCTCTTAAAACGTTCGCGTTGTATGCTGGCAACTCAATGGCATTGTAAGTTAACGGGAGCATAAAGTCTATAGTTCGTTAATAAACTTTGTGATTTTTTTGACAATATCTTCTTTGGCTTTTCCCAGGTCATCATTCACCAGAATCAGATCGAACTGTGATGCAAATTTCATTTCAGATGCAGCCTTGTCAATGCGTTTTTTTATACTTTCATCAGAATCCGTGCAGCGTTTTCGCAAACGGTCAGCCAACACTTCAATCGAGGGTGCCTGAATGAATATACATAGTGAACGGGAGCCATAATGCTTTTTAATATTCAGCCCGCCTATAACATCCACATCAAAAACGACATGATAGCCCAAAGAAGTGATTCTTTCAACCTCGCTGTAAAGTGTGCCATAAAACACACCTTCATACACTTCTTCCCATTCCAGAAAGGCGTTTTCTTTTATTTTTTGCTGAAAATCTTCTTTGCTTAAAAAGTAGTAATCTTTTCCGTTTGTTTCGCCATTGCGCATAGGTCTGCTGGTAGCTGAAATTGAAAAATGCAGGCTTTCGATGGCAGTCAGCAGATATTTTACCAGCGTTGTTTTACCAGCGCCGGAGGGAGCTGAAATGATCAGCAGCTTTCCGAGCTTGGATGCTTCCATAATTATAAGACATTGAAAAGTTGTTCTTTAACTTTTTCTAATTCATCTTTCATTTGCACAACAAGCCGCTGAATGGCTGCATCATTGGCTTTGGAACCAAGTGTATTAATCTCTCTGCCAATTTCTTGTGTAATAAAACCAAGCTTTTTCCCTGCCAAATTTTCACCTATGGTTTCAAAGAAATAATTGCAATGCTGTTTTAGTCTGACTTTTTCTTCGCTGATATCCAGTTTTTCGAAATAGTAAATCAATTCTTGTTCAAATCTGTTGGCGTCAAACTTCAAGTGATCCGACACATCATTAAGGTTTTTCTGTAAGCGGTTCTTGAGATTTTCATTGCGCAGAACTTCGTGCTGCCCAACCTCTTCAAGTAATTGCAATATGCGCTCAACTCTTGGTTTCATGTCTTTTAGCAACACTTGCCCTTCCTGAAGCCTGAATTCATCAAACCGTAAAAAGGCCTCTTGTGTAAGATTTAAAAGTTGTCCAAAAAAACTATCCGGCAAAACCGAATCTGCTGCAGCAAAGAAGCCAGGGAATTTTATTAAAATTGAAGCCACATCCGAAGGCAATCCAAACTGCAGATCAAGCGATAACTCTTTAAGCTGATCATAGCATGCAGCGGCAACATCCTTGTCAATACGAGCGCCTTTTTTGTGGTCTACATCCTCAATTGTTACAGTATAGTCAACTTTTCCTCTTTGAATTTTCTCTGTTAATTGATTCCGAAGGTCGAACTCCATTTGCTTCAAATCAGAAGGCAGACGCATTGCCAGATCCAATTGTTTGCTGTTAAGTGATCTAATTTCAACAGTAACTTTTTTTGAATCCAGTAGTTGCTGCGCTTTTCCGTAACCAGTCATCGAACGAATCATATTCACTTTTTGGCAAAGATATGTTAATTGGTTGTATATTATATCTTTCCACAGACCTTATTTTATGGTTCTGAATGTGTATACAATGCGAAAAAGTTTGTATTATTGCTCTAATTATGAGAATAGTCCGAAGTGTATTTTTCATCTTTATTTTGTTTGTTTTTTTTGGATTTCCAACCACTAAAGCAGACGAACTTAAACGTATTGACAGCATCAATCAGGTGTTAATAATGCAGAAAGGTTCCGACAGAGTAAAATCATTGATTGCATTGTCTGAAGCCTACCGCATAATATCTTTTGATAAATCGATTAAGACAGGCTTGGATGCGGTGGATTATGCGAGTGTCAATAACTTCGATGAACTTAAAGCTGAAGTTTATAAATCACTTGGAACAAGTGCGATGGAATCGGGCGATTATCTGCTTGCTTTGGATTATTACGCAAAATCCCTTGAAGCATTCGAAAAAGCTGGGAATTTCAATGAAATGGCTTTATTAAATAATTCAATTGGACATCAATATTTTTTATTATCCGATTATGATAGCGCAATCAGCTATTTGGAAAAAGCCTTGATGCTGGGGGAAAAAATTAACAGTGACTCAATCGCTATGATTGTTTCTAATACTATTGGAAATATATTTTACGAAACTGGCGCTTATAATAAGGCACTTGATGCATATTACAAGACTAAAATATTTGCAACTGAACTCAAAGAAGAAGCTGTTTATGCAAAAGTAATCATGAATATTGGTTTGATATATTGGCAATGGGATGAAAATGACAGAGCACTAAGTGAACTTAAAAGTGCGATTGAAATTTTCGAAAGATTAGAAATGAAGGAAATGCTTTCTCAAGCATTGAATAATGTTGGACTTATTTTCTTATACGATAAAGAGGAACTTGATACAGCTTCAATGTATTTTCGTCAATCACTTGAAATAAGAGAAATATATGGATCACCTGTTCCAATTGCAAATGTTTTAATCAATATGGCACTTGTATATGCCAGACAAGACAGCGTTGATAAAGCAGAGCAATATTTTCAAAGGACGCTGCAGATATATGAAACCGCGGGCTTAGTACAAGGAATCTTGCGCGTTTATTACCATTTGGGAGAGTTTCATCACAGATTAGAAAATTATAAACTTTCAAACGCTTATTTGGAAAAATGTATGGCAAAAGCGCTTGAACATAGAATAGAACAATACAATACGATCGTTTCAGATTTATTCATGAAAAACTATGAGGCTTTGGGCGATTTTCAATCTTTTCTAAAATATTACAGGGTCTTTAAGGTCAATCATGATACTTTGGTAAACCAATTTAACCTTGCGCAAGCCAGAGAATCACAATTGAAGTACCGAAATATAGAACTTTTTCAACAAGTTGAGCAGTTATCTGTGCAAACTACCGATCAACAAAAAAAACTAAATCTTTACCATTACGCATTCATTGCATTGTTGGGATTGCTTTTTACAGCAATGTTTGTTTACCTTATCATCCGCCAAATTAAGTCTTTAAAGATGAGTGGTGTTCAGGATAGTTCGGAACTTGTTCTCAGCCATGAAGATTCAGGCAACACTAAACAATAGTTTAACAAATTATGGACTTAATTAAAGAACCATATCATTTGTTTTCTGAACCAATCAGATACATCAATGTAATGATTGATGATATTCAAAATGCGAAGGATTATATTTATATTGAAACATATCGCATTGGAAATGATACTATTGGAATCAAATTCAGGGACTTGCTGACAAAAAAAGCTAAAGCTGGTGTTGAAGTAAAAATCCTCATTGATGCATGGGGTGGTTCCGGGGTTAACAATAATTTCTTTGATGCGCTTAAGAAATATGGTGGTGAAGTAAGGTTTTTTGAAAAGATCAAATACAACAGCGACATCTTCACGCGGAGTCATCGCCGTAATCATAGAAAAATGTTGATTATTGATGATGAGATTACCTATATAGGCTCATCCAACATCACTGAATACAATCTCAACTGGCGCGAATCGGTGCTCAGAATCACAGGGCCTATGACCTTGGCATTCAAAAAAATATTCCGACAGGATTTCAGCATCTACAACACTTATGTTTTTGTTAAAGCAAACTACCTTAGACTGATACGTTTTAACCAATTCGAGATTGTACGCGACATGCCTTCAATCTCAAAGCAAAGGATCATGAAGAAGTACATCCAAATGATTCGAAAGGCCGAAAAGACTGTGACAATACTTACACCTTATTTTCTGCCGGGATTTAATCTTCGAAAAGCCTTGATCGATGCATCACTGCGCGGTGTAAATGTAAAAGTCATCATTCCAAAGCGCTCTGATGTTGGTCTTGTTGATATATTACGCAATAAATATCTCGGACAATTACATCTGGACGGCGTTGAGTTTTTGCTTTATTTGCCGCATAATTTACATGCCAAGGTCATGCTGATAGATGATAAGTATTTTAGTCTCGGATCGCCAAATTTTGATTACCGGAGTTTTCGTTATATGTACGAAATCGTATTAATCGGCTCAGAGTATCTGATTGTTGATCAATTGAAAGAATATGTCACAAACACAATCGAAAACACTGAAATGTTCAATTTCGAACACTGGAAAAGACGCTCTTTAATTAATAAGATTTTTGAATATATTCTCCTTCCATTTCGTCATTTACTGTAATACAGTACTTAAGATCAAATCGTCAAGAATATTTTAAGCTTTACATGTCTCTTATGTCAGCAAGATTTCTTAGCTTTGCAGTTCTATTGTTATAATATTAACAAATAAGTATAAACTGTTTAACACGGAAACAAAATGACAGAAAAAATGACTTCACAGTTAGCCATCGAGCTCGAAGATAAGTATGGCGCACACAATTATCACCCGCTTCCGGTAGTTCTTTCCAAAGGAGAAGGTGCGTTAGTCTGGGACGTAGAAGGTAAAGAATATTTTGATTTTCTTTCAGCCTATTCAGCAGTTAATCAGGGTCATTGTCACCCAAAGATTATCAATGCACTCATTGATCAGGCAAAAACACTTACACTTACCTCAAGGGCTTTTTACAATGACGCACTTGGTGTTTACGAAAAGTTTATAACTGACTTTTTTGGTTATGACAAAGTGTTGCCAATGAATACCGGCGCTGAAGGTGATGAAACTGCACTTAAACTCTGCCGTAAATGGGCTTACGATAAAAAAGGCATAGCCGAAAACCAAGCTAAGATTATTGTTTGCGAAAATAATTTCCACGGACGCACCATTACTGTAATCAGCATGTCAACCGATCCTGATTCGAGAGGTGGTTTTGGACCATATACTCCTGGATTTGTCACAATTCCATATAATGATCTTGCCGCATTGGAAACAGCACTTGAAGATCCAAATATTGCAGGATTTCTGGTTGAGCCTATTCAGGGTGAAGCAGGCGTTTTTGTTCCGGATGAAGGTTATCTGAAAAAAGCCTACGAAATGTGTAAGGCCAAAAACGTTCTCTTTATCGCTGATGAAGTTCAGACTGGCATTGCCCGTACCGGCCGTTTGATAGCTTGTGAGCACGAAGGTGTCCGCCCTGATATCTTAATTCTTGGTAAAGCGCTCTCAGGTGGTGTTTATCCTGTTTCAGCGGTTTTGGCAGATGATGAAGTTATGTTATGCATCAAGCCAGGCCAACACGGATCTACTTTTGGAGGAAACCCCGTGGCTGCGCGTGTTGCAATTGCTGCATTGGAAGTAGTGAAAGAAGAAAATCTTGCTGAAAGAGCAGAGCACCTTGGCAAAATATTTCGTACAGAGATGAGTAAACTAATCTCTGAATGTCAGCTTGTTGCACATGTTCGCGGTAAAGGGTTACTCAATGCAATTATCGTTAATGACAGCCCTGAAAGCCATACAGCATGGAATCTTTGCGTAAAAATGGCTGAAAGCGGTGTGTTGGCAAAACCTACACATGGCAATATTATCCGTTTTGCCCCACCATTGGTTATCAGTGAAGACCAACTTCATGAAGCTATCAGCCGGATTCGTAAGGTGTTTCTTGAATACAAAATGTAATACCGAAAGGAGAAATGTAATAGGCCAATTATCGCTCACTCAATTGGCCTAACATTTCTATCCATCGGCATTATACCATTAGAGCTTTTGGATTCAACTATAATTCACTTTGGTATAATATCAATCCAGATATAAAAGAAAAGGCGCTTATTAAGCGCCTTTTCTTTTATAAGTCATTAATCTATAATGCTTTATTATAATTGTTTTCAACCTCTGACCAATTAATTACATTCCAGAATGCACTTACATAGTCAGGGCGTTTATTTTGATATTTGAGATAATAAGCATGTTCCCAAACATCAAGACCCAAAATTGGAATGCCCGGACAATCAGCAACATCCATCAAAGGATTGTCCTGATTTGGTGAGGAACAAACACAAAGGCTTTTGTCTGCTTTTACACATAACCAGGCCCATCCACTGCCAAAACGCGTTTTAGCTGCTGTGTTAAACTGTTCTTTAAGCTGCTCAAATGACCCAAAGTTTTTATCAATGGCTTCGGCCAATGCGCCTTTGGGTGTTCCGCCTCCATTTGGTGACATTACACTCCAGAATAATTCATGGTTAAAATGTCCGCCGCCGTTGTTACGGACTGCAGCAGGAAACTTGCTGATATTTTTTAACAGATCATCAAATGACATATCGGCCATAGGCGTGTCTTTTACTGCAGCCATAAGGTTGTCGAAATAAGCTTTATGGTGCCTTGTATAGTGAATTTCCATCGTCATGGCATCGATATGTGGCTCTAAGGCATTGAAATCGTATGGCAATGCCGGGAATTGAAGTTGGGTTACTTTTGAACTCATTGTATTTTGATTTAATTGATTAATGATGCAAAAATACGATCTAATTTAGAATTGTTTTAAATTAGATCTTAAACTTTAAACAAAATTAACAACTGAATGTTCAAAATTCAACAACAAGCTTAAGGTTAACTTGTCTTGGCGTAAGATAACTTGGAACTCCATACTGAATGTTGTTCACATCTTTTACCCAGGTGTATGAAATTGTGTTTCGGATTTGAAGGAGGTTAAAAACTTCCAGGCTTATCCACATGTTTTTTACATGGCGCAGAGCTGCTTTGTTTGAAATATTTTCTTCACTGATTAACTGTTTGCTGAAACCAATATCTACACGACGGTATTCAGGCATGCGGCGTGTTTGCTTATAACGTTCAGTATTTGGAGGACCAAAGGGCAGCCGAGAACCAAACAACATTTTAAGGTGAACTCTGAAAGATGGATAGTAGGGGATGTAATCCTGAAAGAAAACCGCAAACTGAACCCTTTGATCTGCTGGTCTTGGAATGAATCCCGGAAATTCACGCACTGTATCTGCTACAACTTTGTTTTCAGTAAAAAAAACTATTTTCTGGCCATCAGTATTCAGATAGTAATCAAAGAAATCACCTTTGATGTCTTCTGCAGTTTTCATGAAAGACAGACTGGCCCAGCTTTCGATGCCTTTTACAAATTCGCCGTTTACTTTCAAATCGATTCCGGCAGCGTAGCCCGTCGACTGCTGATCGGCATAATACCTGATGCGCACATTGTCAACCTCATAGGGGATTAGCTTGTCGAAATATTTATAATAAACTTCAGATGTAAATACAAATGGACGATTCCATGCCATGAAATCGAGGTCGCTACCAGCAACAAAATGGTAAGATCGCTGTGAACGGGCGTCTTCATACAAACTACCATCGAATAATCTCATTTCCCTGTAGAAAGGCGATTGTGAATAAACACCAGTCGCAAGTCTGAAAATCATCCTTTTTTCCCATTCCGGACGAATGGAAATATTTACTCGCGGACTAAGCAACCATTCATTGGCATATCCCCAGTAATTTAACCTTACGCCGGCTGTAAGGGTATATTCAGCGTTTTTTTCATCATAAAAACTCCATGACTGCTGTGCGAACGCATTCAGGTTGTTTATCCTTAGAATGTTGTTGGCTTTGGCAACATTATTCAGAATGAGATCAGTTTTTGGTGGATTTGGATTGCCAATATCATCTACAGGCCTTGGAAGTGTAAAACCAGCCGAATCAAGCAATTCCCACTCATTCATTCTGTCGTGAATGTACTGGAACTGATATCTTGCACCCCATTTAGTGACGCTGCGATCTTTGGCATACGTTCCTTTGTGTTCAATATTCACTGTTGTCGCATCAAAATAATTACGTGCATGGTCGATAAAAGTGCCAACACCTTGGGATTGTATTACATTGCCAAACTGCTCGCTACCGAGATTGGTTTCAAGTCTGCCAATCCAGTATTGCCCTTGTATGTCATAGGTTTCTGATTCAATGGTGTTATAAGCCGATGCAATAAGTTTAAGATCTGTATTATCATTTGGGCGGTGTGTAAGCGTTAGAGCACCCATCCCGGTTCGGTAGCGGTCAACTTCTTGTCCGTCGAAATAAATTGTAAGTCTGTATGCCTCCTGAATGGTTCCGAAATCAGTTTGGCGTGTTTCAGGAACCAGTTTATAATTGTTGCGTGAATAATAACCTAAAAGCGAAAGCTCCCAGTTTCGGTGAATGTTATAGTTTAGTAAAGTTTGGATATCTACAAAATTTGGTTTGTATTCTCCTTTTGTTTCAAGGGCATTCAATACATATTGTGTTGTTTTGTATCTGGCACCAAAAAGGTAATTCAATTTCATGTTCTTCGTAGCACCTTCAAAATGAACATCGCCACCCAAAAGGCTTACTGCAGCTGATGCAGCTTTTTCTGTGGGCTTTTTGTAAGTGATATCAAGTACCGAAGAAAGTTTGTCGCCATACTCCGCAGCAAAACCACCGGCTGAGAAGCTGATGCCTGAAACCAGTGCAGAATTCAAAAAGCTGAGTCCTTCCTGCTGACCTGACCGAACCAAAAATGGTCTGTATATTTCTATGCCATTTACGTAAACCAGGTTTTCGTCAAAGTTTCCACCTCTTACAGTGTATTGCGAGCTTAACTCGTTGTTTGATGAAACACCTGGAAGTGTTTTGAGAAGATCTTCGATGCCGCCGCTTACACCTGGAAGCAATCTGGCTGCTTTGGGATTTAGTTTTGTTATACTGCTGCTTTGCATGCGTGCATCGCGTACCTCAGCATCAGGCAAAGTTGTAGCAGTCGCAAAAAGTACGACATCGAGTTGCATTTCTTCACCTGGCTTCAGCCGTACATTTTGAAATGACTTCTTGTAACCAACAAATGAAAAAACCAGTGTAATATTTGCATTGGCTTCAATCTGAAGAGTATACTGGCCTCTGAAATCTGTAGTAATGCCGCCAGCAGCGTCCTTGATAGCAATATTGGCAAGCTCTATCGCTTTTCCTCTTTCATCAGTAACTTTGCCTTTTACAACAGCTTTTTGCTGGGCTAAACCCAAAACAGGCAACAACAAGATGACAAATAATAAACAATGATATCTAAAGAAACCCATAGAAAAAAACATATAGGGTTTTAAACTCATTTACCGGGTTTTTATTTCGCTTTAAACGCAAAGAAACGAAAAAAGCTGCTGAAGTAAAACAACAGCAGCCTTATCTAAATTTTAACAGGATCTTAGTGACGGTATAGATTTCCTGATTTGTCAGCAGCTAACAACGCAGCATAAATGCCTTTCTTGTTGATAGTACGTAATCCAGCGGCTGAAACTTTCAGGGTAATCCACTCTTCCATCTCAGGCACAAAAAAACGTTTCACATGCAAATTAGGCTCAAACGTCCTTCTTGTTTTGCGATTGGAGTGAGAAACATGGTTTCCTGTTATGACTTTCTTTCCTGTAATCTGACAAACTTTTGACATGGCTCTGTATTATTAAATCGTTTTCTCCTTAAAAAGGGAGTGCAAAATAACGGATATTTTTTTAATTCTACAACCTAATTAGAATCTTTTTCACTAAAAACATTCTAATGTATTGATAGCTGCATAATTGAACCGAGAATGTCTCGTTAAATAAGGAGTGTAAATATGCTGGTTACCTGATTAAATTGATCATTTTTTCATTTTATAAGAGTTCGTGAGCGAACAGCTAAATTAAAATTTAGGGGATTGTAACTCTCCTGACCTTTGATGATGTCATTTTTTACAGAAAGTCTTAATCTATATCAATTGATTTATTTTCTTGAAATCTATTGCGTAACGCTTTAAATCATCAAAATAATTTACAATGAGAAATCCTTACAAAACATTGTTTAAAATCATTCTAAATAATATTTTGTAGTATTTTTGCAAGCGATTTTATCAAAAAAAATTAAGATATACTCGTATAATATTTAATATCAATAACATATAAAATAAAATGGTATTACAGGAAAACAAAGTAGGTGTTTTATCCTACAAAATTCATGTCGAAAACGAATCAGGTGAGCTGCTGGAACAAGCAACTGCGATAAACCCACGAACCATGGTTTTTGGTACAGGTCGATTGCTTAAAAGCTTTGAAACACGTCTTTTAGGATTAAAATCAGGAGAAACATTCGAGTTTATGCTGAGTCCTGATGAATGTTTTGGTGTTTATCGTGAAGAACTCGTGATGGATATTCCAAAAGCTGCATTCATGGTTAATGGAGAACTTAAGGCAGGTACGCTGGAAATTGGCCGGACTGTTCCAATGATGGACAATGAAGGCAACCCTTTCGATGGAAGAGTAATTTCGGTTGACGGAGATGTCGTGACAATGGATTTTAACCATGCTTTGGCTGGAAAAAGCTTATACACTATTGGTGAAGTGCTGAATGTAAGAGAAGCGACCTATGAAGAGTTAAATCCTGCTGTTTCGGGTTGCGGCTGTGGTACTCCAAACGACAGCTGTTGTGGTGGTGGAGGTCATAGCCACGATCATAGCCATGACCATCATCATGATGGCGATGAAGAAGGCTGTGGTGTTTGCGGGGATAATCAAAATTACCAAAAACAAGGCAGTTGCGGCTGTTAGCCTTTTGTATTTAATACCGAAAGGAGAAATGTAATAGTCCAATTATCGCTAACTCAATTGGCCTAACATTTCTATCCATCGGCATTATACCATTACAGCTTTTGGATTCATTTATAATTCACTTTGGTATAAAATATTTTTGGTCTGTTGGGAAACTAACAGGCCATTTTTTTATTATAAGTTCAATCAGCATATATGAAGCAAAAAAGCCGGCTCAATTGAACCGGCTTTTTTTTAAATTATTAAACTTTGAAAGATTAATCAATCATAAGTTTTTGTGTATTCCATCCATTTGCAGTTTCAATCTGAACAAAATACAAGCCTGAAGAAAGAAGCGTTGTGTTAATAGAAGCATCTGTTCCACTAACCAAGCGCTCATAAACTATCTGACCTGTAAGGTTCATAATTCTGATTTGTTTCATTTCAGTCTGACCTTTAATTAAAGCAAGGTCTTTTGCAGGATTTGGATAAATCACAAAACTTGACTCTTCCATTTCAGATGCAGAAACATCAATCAATGTTGAAATTTCGATGTCATCAACCATGAAAATAAATGCATCCTGTGAAACACACTGAATACCTACATAAACAGTTTGATTGTCATAGGCAGAAAGATCAAAAATCATTTCGGTCCAACTAACCGGAGCCTGTAGATAAGCGCCTTGAGAAATAATTGTAAAGTTAGCAGGAAGATTGCCAGTTGTAGAAACGCCTATTTTATATCTTTCCAAACCATAATCTGGAGTATAAGTTTTTACCCAGAGTTTTAGTTGAGATTGAGTACCTAATTCAACTTGTGGTGAAATCAACCAGTCGTTGTTCCATGGAGCAGTCGTTGAAGCAAAACTTGCACCAAAACGAACACCACCATGTGGCTGAATCTGAGCATCTCCTGTCATAGGAGGTACAGTCAGTGATGGATTGAATGCGATAAAAGCCATAGGCTGATAAGCATTTGGGAATGTTGTCTCGGTAAATCCATAAGTTGGAAGTTGATCCACGTCATTCACAGTCCATGGAGCGAATGTCAGTGAAAAGTCAGGAACAGATTCGAAATCAAGTGCAGCAACTACTGTTGGAGTTGGAGGAGGAGTACCGCCAACTACAAGACTTACAGGCACAGTAACTGAAGGATTAGCAGGGTCATTACTTGAAATATTGATAGAAGCCTGATAATTTCCTGGTGTTAGTCCGGTAGCATTGAAATTAACGGTAACAACTTGCGTTGCACCTGGTTCTACAGTGCCAATAGCAGGGTTAACAGATAGCCATGCCTGAATCGGATCACCAACAAGCTTAGCACGAATGTTCCAGTTGTAGTTGAGTGTGCTAATTGCTGATAACTTTGCCCAGGTTGATCCTGTTTTGATCCAGTCACCTTCTGGGTGAGCAGGGCCGGCATCTGTTCCAGCCGGGAATATTCCAGTGGTCACCTGAGTAATTTCATAAGCAACCCAAAGGTCTCCACCAGAATTCACAAGAGGTGTATTTAATGTTACAGTATTCCATGAGAAAGGAGTTCCGGTAAATACTTGTTCGTAAAGTAGTAATCCTGGTCTGTTTGGCAAATCCTGACCATAAATTTTTATTTTGTAACCTTCAGCCGGATCGTTGATAAACACCTGAACTTCTGTTATCTCCATACCAAGATATCCACCAACCATATTGGCAGGGAATTTTGCGGCAACTTCGTAGGTTCCACCATTGGTTAAGCCAACTGCAGAAGCATTTTCTCCGTCATAATTAAGTATTACAACAGCATCAGTTCCTTTTGGGGCAGGGGCAGATGATGAAGTCTGAGTTGATGAGAAATCATCGCCTGACAGTGTAATGGAATTCAATGCTGCAGCTTCTTCGGCAGTACTTCTTTTGGCATGTCCGCCTGAGTTTGCATCAAGTGATGTTGCATAAGAAACCAAAATACTATAGTTAAGGGCTGTAACACCAGTGTTGGCAATCGTTAGCGATTTTGAACTTGTTTGTCCTGAATCAAGCGTTTCAGAAAGAGTTGCCGGTGTAACACCGATAACAGGATCTCCGGCTGCTGGTGCTGTTTGAGTGAAAACAATATCGTCATAATAAGCTTGTGGAGTTCCACCAACGTTCCATGCATAAAGGTTTAAAGCACCAAGTTGGTTGAGTGAACCTGCTCCAAAACTACCACCACTCCATGTCCATGTAATTACAGAATTACCATTAACAAACATTTCTGCAAAATCGTTGTTAAGGTCTACATCAAGTTTAACAGGAATCCAAGTATCATAAGTATAGGTGAACAATCCGGCGTTTTCTCCGCCAGCATCTACTGTTCCGGCACCATTAGGTCTGAAAAATGCCTGCATTCCCCATTCGCTATTATTTCCGGCAAAAACCTGAAGAAGGTTGAAATAACCAATTCTTCCAGTAGGTATTAAAACATTGAATTCGACTGAAAATGCACCTGCAGTTTTATTGCCCAAATGCATAACCGCATCGTTAGTGCCAGAAATCACAACTGAGTTACTCCCACTTACTGATAAGTTCGAAACAACTGTTGGATCTTCAGCGCCTCCTGTGGCACCACTCCAGGTAGCCCAGTATTCTTTGCCTTGGGCAACAGCCTGTTGAACAAGCTTACCGCCAGTTGTGTATGATTCAAAATCTTCATGAATGAGTGAGCCGCCGCCAATTGGATCGCCGGTATAGATCAAAATTCCGCCTGAGTTGTTGACAACCCATGTTCCGGCCCAGCCGGTTTGATTGTCAATAAATTTGGGTGACTGAACCGGAACACCTACTGTGAGGTCAGTCCAGGTAGCGCCATCGTCAAACGAGTAGCTAATGCCTTCAAAACCAGGAGCAGATGAGCTTCCAAGAAGAATGCCTGCAGATCCCGGGATATAATCAAACCAGCGTGCATACATATTTCCGGTTACAAAAAGTGATGACCATGAAGCACCTCCATTACTGGAAACGTTTAATTCAGGTTCAAGTCCCATGTTCAGATAAGAACGGAATGCGATTCCAGTTGTTTCATTTCTGAAAAGTGGCTGAACAACGTTTGCTGTTCCGAAAGGAAGTACTGACACTTGCCATGTGAAACCTTTGTCAGCTGAGTAATAAACTCTGCCTTTGTTGGTTCCCCACCAAATGCTGTTGCCAAATGCAGAATAGTTTCCGGTAATGCCATATTCGCCAGAAGTAGGTGCAGGGATACTGGCCTGAGGAACTCTGATCCAGGTTTCTCCACCATCTGTTGTGGTGTATAATTCATAATAGCCTCCAACAGGGTCACCTTGAGCAAAACCATCATTATCATTGAAGAAATGAATTACATTGGCAAAAGAAGCGTTATTAAAAACACCACCTTTTTTTACCCATGTTGTTCCGCCATCAACGGTTTTGTATAGGCCTTGTGTAGCGCCTGTATTGAATACGGCCCAGCAGGTGTTTGCATCAATTGCAAAAATCTGGGAAAGGCCTGTCCCGGCATTGAATGTTCCGGCTGTCCACGTAAGTCCACCATCGGTTGACTTAGTGAAGGCATCATAAATTGTGCCGTCAGCATTGATAGGCATTGCCCACAAAGCTGTGGCATCGTTCATTCCCACAGATATTTGTCCAATACCTTTTCCGGTGGGAAGTCCTGAATTTACTTCTATCCAGTCTTGTGCAACCATGGTCATGGAAGCAAAAACAAGTAGAAAGATTAATTGTAATTTTTTAATCATAATTTTAAGATTTGATTATTAAAAATTGTAGATAAGAATTTAATAAGAGTACAAAGTTAATCTTTTCGTTGCGAATATCAATAAAACATCAGGCATTAAAAAATCATTTTTCCTTGCCAGGTATCTCTTTTTTCCATCTCTTTTTCAATAAAACATAGAATCTGATCGTAACGTAAATTTCCCCAAGTAGTTGACGCTAAAAATCGTGGTGGCACTTCACCGGCAAAACGCTCGATCACAAAAGATGGATTAAGTCTTTCCGCAAATTCAATAATAAAATCAATGTATGATTCCAGCGTGAAAAGCTCAAATTGTTCCGGATTATTTTGATATTCTTCTGCCATTTTGGTCTCTTTGAATATTTGAAGCTGATGAAACTTGACAGCAGTCAAAGGTAAATCTGAAATTATCTTTGCCATATCCATCATCTGCTGTCTGCTTTCGCCTGGCAAACCAAAAATGAAATGAGCTCCACACGGAATGCCGGCATCAGCTGTGAGTTGTATTGTTTTTTTCGCTTCTTGAAATGTATGCCCCCGGTTAATTCTTAGTAAAGTGTCTTCATAAACGCTTTCGAGACCATACTCAAGCATTATGTAATGTGTTTTTTGCAAGCTTTTCAGGTAGCTGAGTTTTTCTTCATCAATGCTGTCAGGGCGGGTTCCAATCACAAGTCCGGCTATTTGAGGATAACTTAAGGCTTCTTCATAAAGCACTTTGAGTTCATCAAGTGGTTTGTAAGTGTTGGAATAGGCCTGAAAATAAACCAGAAAAGATTTCGCTCTTCGGTATCTGTTTCGGTGAAAAGCGATTCCTTCCTCAATTTGTTGTTTCAAAGGTTTTAAGGGATGACAGTAGGATGGGTTAAAAGCATCGTTACTACAGAATGTGCAACCGCCAAAACCTTTTGTACCATCACGGTTTGGACAGGTAAATCCGGCATCAACACTGATCTTTTGCACTCTTCCACCAAAAAGTTTTTTGAAATGTTCAGAATAGCTGTTGTGCCGCCTGTCATGACCCCAGGGAAAAGAATTTGGTTTGAAAAATTGTTCCATTAAATGCAGATGAGGCAGATTTATTATAAAGTAGATATCTTTTGTTTCTACTATCTAAAACCTTAATAAATAGTCAATTAGATTTTCTTCTCTTTCAAGATTTAATTTTTTTCGCAGGCGATAACGCCCTATTTCAACACCTCTCACAGAAATATTCATCAAAGGAGCAATTTCTTTTGTGCTTAAATTCATTTTAAGGTAGGCGCACAAACGCAGTTCCCGCGGTGAAAGATCAGAATGCTGTTCTTTAAGTCTGCTGATGAAATCCTGATGCACATCGTCAAAATATTCATCAAATACCTGTTGAAATTTTTCATTTTTCAATTCCTTGTTAATCTTTAGCACCAATTGCTCAATCTGGTTTTTTTTCGATTGAACCATATTGCTGTCAATTAAACTGTTGAGCTGAAACTTTATCGCATTCAAAATCTTGTTTTTATGAATAAGATGCAATGTTGTATTGGCAAGCTCTTTATTTTTATGGCTTACCTGACTTTGCAGGCTTTCGTTGCGCAAGTTGATTATTTCTTTTTCTGCCAGTAATGCTTTTTCACGAAAACCAAGTTCTTGCTCCTGCAATTCTCTTGCATGTCGTTTTTGAGCCTCAATTTTAGTAAGTGCTACCCTGCGTTGAATAAAAATCACATTGCCAACAACGATAGCAATGAGCAGCACAATATATATAATGTAGGCCAGAATTGAGCGGTAAATAGGTGGCTGAACTGTAAATGTTAATGCATAACTTTCTTCTTCATAGCCATTTACGCCAATTGCTTTAACCTCAAATGTGTAAGTTCCTTCATACAGATTTGTATATTCCTTAAAGGTATTCTGATCCCAAACCGACCAGTTTTGATCGAAGCCACGCATTTTGTATGAAAAAAGCGTTGTTCCTCCAGCATCAAAAGCTGGATTGGCAAAACGAAATGATACAGAATTCAGCCTGTAGGGAATGCGGATTTCATTGGATAAATTAGAGATGTTGTCCTCAATATTTGTCTTGACATTATATAAGGTAAGACTTGTATCTCCTCCCGAAAAAACTATTTCGCGATAAACTATCGGATGCAGTCGTTTATAGTCTTTTTTGTAAAACGGGTCATAGTGGAGCAGCCCATTCTTTGATCCGATGAAAACATTGCGGTTATCGTAAACGAATACATTTTCATAGGATTCAATCAGAAATTGATTAATGCGTGCAAATGGAGCAGTGATGTTGCTGTAAGTTCCATCTTCGAGCAACCGCATTAGGGCCATTTTTCCAGAAGTAAAATACCACAGATTGCCAGAAGCATCGTCGTAGATATTATCAACTGCAGGCTGTCCGGAAAAAATCTTGTTATATTTTTCAAAAGGGACAAATAATGCTGTTTTTTCATCGAATGCTTTAAAACCTTCAGATGTACTGAAGATGATGTCTTTTCCAATGGCGTGTACATTGTAAGGCAGTTCGGCTGGCAAACCGTTTGAGGCGAAAAAGAGTTCCTGTTTGATGGCATTTTCAAGGCGATTATCAACCTCAACTTTGAAAATCCCTCTGTATCCATGAGCAATCCAAAGGGTGTTTTCTTGTTGAACAAGATTTTTACTGGATTCCTCAAAACCTTCAATTTTGTGGGATACCCGCCATGAGTTTTTGTCTTTAACCAAAATATTTAATCCGTTGTAAGTTCCACATATTAAGGTGTCGGTTTTACCCTTATGTTTTAGAAAATTCCAGTATCCTCTGTCATCGGCAATACGATGAGATTCATTTCCAATAATATGAAAACACCCAAAGTTGTGTCCGCAAAGTAGTTCATTGTCAATTACATCCAGTTTCCAAACCTGACCCTCAGTTCCCGGAATCAGTTTGAAATCGGAAGTTAATGAGTGAGTATTGTCGAGTTCCTTAATTTCAGAATAGAACAAGCCCTGATTGGTTCCCACATAAAGAATCCCATTATGAACCACAGAAGCATAAGTGCTTTCGATGTGGAAAGTGTGATCGTAAATCGAGAGCGGTGAATGAATCTCTAAATAATCAATTCCATTGTCCAATCCCAGCCAAAGATTGTTGTTGCTGCCTTCAAAAAGACTCAGTACAGTGTTATTCAACAGCCCTTTATAACGGTTGACATGCTGCAAAATCTCACCATTTTCACCTGCAATATATACGCCATTTTGAATGGAACCAAATGCGTATAACCCATTTTTGAGCCGAATACCTGAAAAAACTATATTTTCATTTAAATGACGGCTTATATCACTATCCCAAGGCGTTAGGTTTTTTCCATCAAAAATGTACAATCCTTTATTGATAAGTCCAAGAATCAGTTTGCCATCTTTCCAGGGCAGCACACAACGCAATTCGTTGTTTTTTAATACAGGATCATTGCTAAGAACATCTGTTTTTCCATTTCTGATCCTGGTTAGACCAAAAGTGCCATCCACAATGTAAATATCTTCGCCGATGGCATAGGAGTGTCCAAAAACAGAGGTTGGTTCATAGGTTTTTATGCTGTTCTCAGTATACAAAAACAGATACTTAAAGGATTGAAAAAGGATGCCTTCTTTAGTCTTAAAAATCTTCCAGATTTCATCAAAAGAATGGAACTCTTTAGGAACAAGGTGTAAAAGTGAGTGATATTTCAATTTCCCATTTTCATCAGCAGCGTAAAAGCCAAATTCTTCAAATGCTCCTGCAAAAATGGTGTCGTTGGAAACTAAAACCGAACGCACGATTGATCGGTTTGGAACGGGGTAAATAGCCCAGTGCTGACCGTCAAACTCAAGAAGCCCGTCGTTGTTGGCGAAATAGACAAAACCAAAACTATTTTGGTCAATAGACCAGTTTTGTGTTGAAGCCTTGTAGGTGTTTGGTGGAAAATTATTGTTGAGTGGCAGACCTGTCTTTTTTATCTGAGCGTTTAAATTCAATGAAAGCAAAATGAAAATTGCAAGTAAAACTGCAATTTCAGTATAGGTTTTTAGAATTATGGAATTTGCGCTTCCGGGCTGCGTCATTGTTTTTAATAGCTAATACAGGTCAAAGGTATGAATTTTGTTTTATGCTGGTCAACGACAAACACCATTGTTAATTTCGCAGGGTGTTTTTTTTGGACATTCACGAAAAACACAGGCAATGAATAGTATCACAAAGGCTTCATAAGTAAGAATTTAAATCAAAATATTCCAATCAGAGGCTATAAACTTCAATTGCAGCAACATTGATTGAAATCAATCCTTATCTTTGCCGCAAACAACCATAAAATGACTGAATATACAAGTAAAACATCCATCAAATTCTGGGCTGATGATGACAGACCACGTGAAAAACTAATGTTGAAAGGGCGCGCCAGTCTCAGTGATGCTGAACTTATAGCCATTCTGATTGGTTCGGGAAATAGCAAAGAATCTGCAGTGGAACTTTCGCGCCGTATTTTAAAACAGGCAAATGACAATCTGGTCGAGCTTTCGCGCATGAATCTTAATGAACTGATGAGTTTTAAAGGTATTGGAGAAGCAAAAGCCATCAGTATTATTGCTGCCATGGAACTTGGGAAAAGGCGTCGAAGCTCTGAAGCACGAATCAGAAAAGTTATCAAATCAAGTCAGGATGCTTTTGAATGTATTTATTCTGAAGTTACGGATATTGACTATGAAAAGTTCTGGATAGTCTTGCTCGATCAGGCCAATCAGGTTATTAGAGTTTCTGAAGTCAGCGAAGGCAGTGTTTCAGGCACTGTTGCCGATCCAAAAAAGATTTTCAGACTTGCTTTGGAAGGCAATGCATCGAGTATCATTCTTTGTCACAACCATCCATCTGGCCAACTCAAACCAAGCGAACAAGACTTAAAAATCACCCAAAAACTAAAGCAATCCGGCGAAATGATTGACCTTAAAGTGATTGATCATCTTATCATTGGACATGATAAATATTTTAGTTTCATGGATGAAGGAATATTTTGAACACACAGGTCCTCATCTAAAAATGATATTAGTTTTAGAAAAGTTGTATAAAAAACAGTCAAATCATCGTTATCTGTGATCATATTAAAATCTGAAAATGAAAGTTGTTAAAATTGTTACAATAATCGGTGCAAGACCTCAAATCATTAAAGCCGCTGCATTAAGCAGAGCCATTCGTTTGAAATTCAGTGATGAAATCAATGAAGTGATTGTACACACAGGTCAGCATTATGATGAAAATATGTCTCAGGTATTTTTTGATGAACTCGAAATTCCGCGTCCACACTATAATCTGCAAGTAGGATCGGCAAGCCATGGGGTACAGACTGCCCGCATGATTGAAGGAATCGAGCAAATTTTGATGGTTGAAAAGCCTGATTTTATTGTACTTTACGGCGACACAAACTCCACGCTTGCAGGAGCCGTTTCTGCATCAAAAATGCATATACCGGTTGCACATATTGAAGCAGGTTTGCGCTCTTTCAACAAATCGATGCCTGAGGAAATAAACCGCATTCTTTGTGATCATTGTTCCACATTGCTGTTTTCACCAACAAAAACAGGCTATAATAATTTGTTGAATGAGGGCTTTAAGTCGGATAATTTAGCACCCTACAATGCCGATAATCCTGCTGTTTATCATTGCGGCGATGTGATGTATGACAACAGTCTGTATTTTGGCCGGCTTTCAGATTCAAAAAGCTGTTTTCTTAAAGAAAACAATCTTGAGCCAAATGGATTTATTCTTTGCACGATTCATCGCGACAACAACACCGATCAAACTGAACGCCTTAACAGTATTTTCAGGGCATTGATTGAGATTTCGAGGCAAAGCAATCAAAAGATTTTTATCCCGTTGCATCCCAGAACTTCAAAACTTCTGGCAAAAAATCTGCAAACAGAAGTACATGCTGCGTTAATGTCCTCAGCAAGCATTGTCATTGCACCTCCTGCCTCTTTCATTGAAATGATTCAGCTCGAAAAAAATGCATCTGTCATTATAACTGACTCAGGCGGAGTGCAAAAAGAGGCATACTTTTTTGATAAGCCCTGCATCATTTTACGACCTGAAACAGAATGGAAAGAAATTGTTGAAGCAGGAACGGCAATCATAGCTGATGCTGAAGAAGCTGCAATCATAGCTGCATGGAAGACTTTTTTTGAATCACCGCCAAAGAATTTTCCTAAAATATTTGGAGACGGAAATGCAGCTGAATTTATAATTGCTGAGATCATCAAAAATTCAAACTCCATCCAATGAAGTTGTTTTTTGCAGAAAGTTTTATGCTCCAAATACCATCAATAAATCCATTTATTAAAATCTTAGCATAATTTTCCAACTAAAGAATATTGAATATTGCGATTGTTTTGAACTTTCAGGGCTATACATAGCTGTCTGAAAAATCTGTCAGAGATGAATAATATTCGCTTAAACAATTCAATATCAATTAATAACAACCTTATTTGAAACCAGTTTAAATTCCTGTAAACCAGCCGATTTTTTATAAGATATCAGGTCTTTTGGTAAATTTGCAGATTCAGCGTGTAAAAACACAATTTCGTGAAAGCGAACCCTTCAGGAATCGGAAACAGAATTTCAGGTAACGGGTGGTTCGCTTAAATTTTGCACTTTGGTTTTTGTTTTGAACTACAAATAAAATTATAAGATATGAACGAATTCACCTCGATGAACCCAAATCCATTGGTTCAGTACCTCAACAAGCCGGCCTCTGAGTTTAGCCGTGCCGACCTTATCAGATACATCGAAGACAATGACATCGAAATGATCAATTTTCGTTATGTGGCCTGGGACGGTCGTTTGAAAACATTAAACTTTATTATCAACAGCCGCGAACATCTTGAAAATATTCTCTCTTCCGGCGAGCGTGTCGACGGCTCAAGTCTTTTTCCTTTTGTTGAGGCAGGCTCAAGCGATCTTTATGTGATTCCGAAATATCGCACTGCATTCAGAAATCCTTTTGCCGATGTGCCAACACTTGATATCCTTTGTTCTTTCTATGACAGAAATGGGAAACCGCTTGAAAACTCACCAGAATATATATTGCGCAAGGCGCATCAGGTTATGAAGGAAAAGACCGGGCTGAGTTTTGAAACCATGGGAGAGCTCGAGTACTATATCATCAGCGATGAAAAAGAACTCTATCCGGCCGTGAATCAAAAAGGTTATCACGAATCGTCTCCTTTCAATAAATACGGGAACTTTCGGCGTGAAGCAATGCGGCTGATTGCGCATAGTGGCGGTCAGATTAAATATGGACATTCCGAGGTTGGAAACTTTTCTTTTGAAGGGAAAGTATACGAGCAAAATGAAATTGAGTTTTTACCTACCAATGTTGAAGATGCAGCCGATCAGCTTGTTATCGGAAAATGGATCATGCGCTCTCTTGCTTATAAGTATGGTGTCACAATCACCTTTGCGCCAAAAATTACTGTCGGAAAGGCCGGAAGCGGAATGCATGTTCACACACGCCTGATGAAGAATGGAAAGAGCGTAATGATGAAAAACGGAAAACTCAGTGATGAAGCCCGCACAGCTATTGCCGGTTATCTTTCTTTGGCCGCTTCACTCACAGCTTTTGGCAATGCCAATCCGACATCCTATTTCAGACTTGTGCCGCATCAGGAAGCTCCAACAAATATATGCTGGGGCGACCGCAACCGTTCTGTTTTGGTAAGAGTTCCGCTGGGTTGGACAAATGAAAGAGACATGATTTCGGATGCAAACCCCGGTGAATTGCCTGTAAACCTTGATTTCAGTCAAAAGCAAACAGTCGAATTCAGAGCACCTGATGGATCTGCCGATATTTATCTTTTGATGGCCGGTCTTACAGTTGCTGCTCGACATGGCTTCGAAATGGAAAATGCACTGGAGTTTGCAGAAAAAACTTATGTGGATGTCAATATTTTTGATGAGGCCAATAAGAAACGTCAGGCAGAACTTGAAAAACTCCCTGCATCCTGCGTCGAATCAGCGGAGGCATTGATTTTGCATAAAGAGATTTATCAGAAATACAATATTTTTCCGGAAAGCATTTTGAATTTTATCGTTGCCTACCTGAAAAAGTTTGACGACCGCAATCTGAGAACAGAACTTGGTAATGATGAAAAGAAAATACTTGATCTGGTAAGTCAGTATTTTCACTGCGGATAGAAAGTAAAAGCTTTCAATAAAAAAACACAGCAATCAAATGCGTAATGCTTTGACTGCTGTGTTTTTTTGTTTCAATAAATCAAACAGAAACCTTGTATTCCCTTAAAGCATCGTTGAGTGAGGTTTTTAAATCGGTTGAAGGTTTTCTTTTGCCGATAATCAGTGCACAGGAAACCTGAAATGTTCCGGCAGGGAAATCCTTACTCACCGAACCAGGTATCACAACCGATCTTTCAGGGATACGGCCACGGTATTCAACCGGTTCGCTTCCACTCACATCGATGATGCGAGTAGATTGTGTTAGCACAACATTGGCTCCCAGAACGGCTTCCTTTTCTACTTTTACGCCTTCCACAACAATGCTCCGCGAACCAATAAAACAATTGTCTTCAATGATAACCGGTGAGGCCTGAACAGGCTCCAGAACCCCGCCAATGCCAACCCCTCCGCTCAGATGAACGTTTTCTCCGATTTGCGCACATGATCCCACTGTAGCCCATGTATCAACCATGGTTCCGCTTCCAACCCAGGCGCCAATATTGACATAAGACGGCATCAAAATCACTCCTTTTGCCAGGTATGATCCATAACGTGCAATGGCATGCGGCACAACCCTTACACCTAAATCCTGATAGTTTCTTTTGAGTGGAATTTTGTCGTGAAACTCAAAGGGGCCAACTTCAATGGTTTCCATCTGTCGAATTGGAAAGTAAAGAATAACAGCTTTTTTTACCCATTCGTTCACTTCCCAGCCATTTGGACCGGGTTCAGCAACACGCAAAAGACCTTTGTCAAGCATTTCGATTACATCACCAATAGCAGTCTGAAAGTCGTTTTGCTGAAGCAAAATTCTGTCATTCCAGACAGTTTCTATCATGTTTTTTAAAGCATTCATGGAGTGAGAAAATTATATTAAAACGCGAAAATACAAAAACATGACCCAGTGCAGCGAAACAATAAAGCCTTATAAAACGAAAATCTTACTACTTTTGTGGCTTCAAATTCAAATCCAGATATTTATGGGACGTATTATGGCAATAGATTTCGGTCAGAAACGCAGCGGCATCGCTGTGACAGATCCATTGCAGATGATAGCCACAGGTCTGGAAACAGTGCCAAGCGGACAGTTGCTGGATTATATCAAAAAGTACATGAGCAGAGAAGTTGTTGAATGCATAGTTGTTGGCGAACCCAGAGATATGCAAAACAATGCATCAGATGCCTCCCGGTTCACCGAGCCCTTTGTTAAAAGGCTTCAGCTTGCTTTTCCTGAAATGTCTGTCAAGCGCTACGACGAACGATTTACCTCAAAAATGGCTTTTCAGACCATGATAGATGCAGGTCTGAGCCGAAAAAAAAGACAGGATAAGGCTTTGATCGATACCGTCAGTGCCACAATTATCCTGCAATCTTATCTTGAATCTATTAAACATCATCATAAACTTTAAGCATTTATGATTCTTCCTATTGTTGCTTACGGACATCCAACCCTGAAAAAAGTTGCTCAGGATATTGAAAGTAGCTATCCTGGACTGGAAAAGTTGATCGAAGATATGTGGGAAACCATGTATGGAGCAAATGGCGTGGGTTTGGCAGCGCCACAGGTGAATAAATCAATACGACTTTTCGTGATCAATGCCACACCTTACGCTGAAGAATACCCGGAAACAAATGGGTTCAAAAAAGTATTTATCAATGCGCACATCCTTGAAGAAGCAGGAGAGGAGATCGAAATTAATGAAGGCTGTTTGAGCTTGCCCGGGATGAGCGAGGAGGTTTCGCGCAAACCAAAAATTGTAATCAAATATGTGGATGAAAATTTTGTTCCACATGAGGAAACCTACGAGGGCTTTATTGCACGTGTAATTCAGCACGAATACGATCACATTGAAGGTGTGCTTTATGTAGATAGAATCACCCCTTTCCGCAGGATGCTTCTAAAAGGAAAACTGCGCGATATCAGCGAAGGTAAAGTAGATGTTGAGTACAGAATGATTTTTCCAGCACTAAGACGAAAATAAAAATTATACAAATGAAGAATTTTATTGCATTGCTATTAATTGCCGGTCTGACGGGTTTTATTTTTTCATGTTCTCAAACCAATCAAAAAGCACCGGATATCTCTGAACAAATCAGCGAACTTGAAGCATCCCTTTATGGTGAAAACAGCGACTTCAATCCTGATGATGCAGGCAGGCTCATGAATTTGTATGAGCGTTATGCCGATTCATTGCCTGACGACAGCAATTCTCCCGAATATCTTTTTAAGGCTGCTGATATATCCATGTATCGATCCGATGCGATGCACACAGTTTCGATGCTCGACCGTTTCCTGACACGTTATCCTACCCATGAAAGGGTTGCTATGAGCATGTTTCTGAAAGCATTTGTTTTCGATTCGCAAATTGGTGATACCGCTTCAGCAAGACGATTTTACGAAGAATTCATTGACAGATTTCCTGAAGAAGAATTTGCAGAAGATGCAAAAATGGCGATAAAAAACCTTGGTAAAAGTCCGGAAGAACTCATCAATGAGTTTGAAAAGCTTAATGCCGGACTTGAATAGAACCGATTACTCAAACAGCTTTTGTTAGCCGTTTGTGAAGTCCTTCTTTTTATTCTGCGCTTTTTCATTTTTCCAGGATGAAAAGCTTATTTGTTTCGAAAAAACTATGTTGTCCGACAGATCGAAAAAGGACAATAATTATCGTCAATAATAGTTCGTTTAAAAGTTTCTTTGGAACAACTTTTGCAATTGGATCAACTTTTTTCTGTTAATATTTAAACGAAAATTTCTATGTCGAAACTTACACATATTGACTCAGAAGGAAAGGCTTGCATGGTAGATGTTACACAAAAGCCACCATTGTTCAGAACCGCTGGAGCAACAGGGTTTATCAGTTTATTGCCAGAGACGGTTTTGCTTGTTCGCGACAACAATATGAAAAAAGGAGATGTTCTCACTGTGGCTGAAATAGCTGGAATTCAGGCAGCAAAGCAAACATCAACGCTAATTCCTTTGTGTCATCCTTTGCAGCTTTCGTCCATAAAAGTGAAAGCTGTTTTAACCCAAAATGGCGTTAGTGTAACCTCCGAAGTGAAATGCATTGGCAATACCGGTGTTGAGATGGAAGCGCTAACTGCAGTAAATATTGCTTTGCTGACAGTTTATGATATGTGTAAAGCTGTTGATAAGCAAATGGAATTGGGAGAGATTAAATTGCTGAGTAAAACAAAAGAATCAATCTGAAACCTGCACAATTTTGAAATCCAGCATACTTCATATCATTTTGTTAATACTGCTTGTGATTTCGGGCACAGCAATAAAAGCACAGGTGAATCACCGTCATTTTGTTTTTGCTGGCAGAGTATCCCTTTCAGAAGACCGTTTTGTAGAAGCCGTCAGAAGTTTTAATACCGCCATCCAAACAAAACCTGATCACTTCGAAGCATGGTTTTTAAGGGGAATTGCCAAATATAATCTGGGTGATTTTCGGGGTGCAGCAGAAGATTTCAGCGAAACGATCAGGCTGCATCCCCTGTATGCACGCGCTTATCATTATCGCGGAATTGTCAACGACCGCCTTTCAAATTATTTTGATGCCAAGGCTGATTTTACGCGGGCAATGGAAATTGATCCTTACAATGCTGATTTGTATGTGGCTTTTGGTGCAACAAGAATGCAGCTCAACGAACTTGAAGCCGCAATCGCCGATTATGACATGGCCTTGCTTATTAATCCAAATCTTTCTTATGCCTGGCTCAACCGCGGCATAGCAAAGCGGATGCTTAACCGCAAGGAAGAAGCTTTAGCCGACATGAGTAAAGCGATTTATCACGATCATTTTTCTGTTGATGCATGGCTCAAAAGAGGCATGCTGCGTGCTGAAATGGAAGACGCCACAGCTGCTATGGAGGATTTTGGTCAGGCTTTACGCATTGACGACAAAAATCCGTTGATATATTTTCAGCGGGCCATCGCTTTTCTTCAGCTTGGCGATACTCTTTCTGCGCTTAATGACTACGAGATGGTGAATGTTCTTGACAACCGGAATGCGCTGACATACTACAATCGTGCACTTTTGCATGGCCTTCGCGGAGAGTTGGAAGAGGCACGCATTTTATACGAAGAGGTTGTGAAAATCAATCCACAAAATATTTACAGCCATTTTAATCTTGGGATAGTCAATTATCAGATGAAGAAACCGGCTGATGCGATTGAAAATTTCAGCAAAGTAATCGATCTTTATCCGGCTTTTGTGGGCGCATGGATCAACAGGTCGCTCATGAAAAAAGAATTGAAAGATGAAAAAGGATCAAAGTCTGATTACGACCGTGCTATGGCCATCATTGAAGCGATCAACACAGAGGATGAGCAGCCTGAAACACTTTTTGCACGTTATGCAGATTCAAGTTATTTCGATAAAATTATAAGCCTCGAGTCGGATTTTGTCAGTGGCAATATGGCACAGGGAAGACCGCAATTTCAAAATATCGACATCAAGCCATTCGGTAATTTTATTGTCTGGATTGCAAATGACCCGCTTGAAACCGAAAAGCTGCCCGAGCAAAAAAAATACAGCGATTTATATATTAGTATGCTCAACACATTGACATCCGGCAGTTTAAACTTTGGATATGTCATGTATCCTTCAATGTTAGATGCAACTGAATCGGTTTCTGAGGAGGTCTCAGTTCAGAAAATAAATGCACAATCAGATGAAATTGTGAAGCGTTTTATCAAAGCAGGAATTAATCAAAGTCGCAGTAATTTTAACCTTGCCAGACAAGATTACGAACTTCTGAAAAGCAATCCTTTGCTGGCTCCGGCCTCTTTACTCAATTTGGGAGTCTTGCTTTTTGAACTGGAAGAATTAAGATTGTCCGACGACCGCTATGACCGTACAATCACAATAAGCAGTCAGAAAGCTCCAGAGCCTGTTGCGCTCAACCCATCCTTGCGCGAACCTGATTATACAAATGCTTTGAGTGCATTGGAAAATCTTGTCAAACTTCAACCTGACAACGCGATTGCTTTTTACAATCTGGCGAACCTAAAGTTGCTCCAGGGAAATTATCACCGCGCCATTGATGATTATTCAGAAGCTATCCGAATAGAACCAGCTTTTGGTGAAGCATATTACAACCGTTCACTAACTCTCCTTTATTTGGGTGAAAACAAGCTTGCTTGTGCCGATCTCAGTAAAGCCGGCCAGCATGGTATAACTGAGGCCTATGTAGTTATCAGAAAGTATTGCGGTAAATAATCCGGTGATTTATTTATTAATTCAATTAGAATTCAACTATTAATTTCAGCCAAATGCACTAATCTTTTTCAGTAAATCCGGCATTTTCAGACTAATTTCTTTGCCTTCCAAGCCAACGATTCCTTCATTTTTGAATTCTGTGAGCACCCTTACAGCATTTTCTTCCGAAATAGCAGAAAGTTCACCGAGTTCTTTACGCGTTATCGTGAGCTCAAATGTGTTTGCATCGTAAAGTTGTGCAAGGTATAAAAGGCTTTCTGCAACTTTTCCGCGTATTTGCTTTTGGTTCAGTGAAATAAGTTTCTGCATGATATTGTTCACAGAATTTCCAAATGCATTATTTAGTTTCAATAGAAAATTGTGATTCTCGTAATACAGTTTTTTCAAAAGATTGATGTCCACATGACACGTCCGGCATTCGTTCAAAGCAGCAACATTGTATGCGTAGGTTGTTGAACCATATATCGAAAGTAATCCTATGTAATTGGAAGGCAGCAGAATATTCAGTATAATATTTTTGTTGTTCATCCCATCAATATACATTTTTGCATTGCCTTCGATCAAAATGATTGCATGTGTGATTTCTGCATTTTGCCGGCAGATGAGCTCATGCTTTTTGTAAACAACATGTTCCGGAGCCAGTTCAGCCTCAATTCCCATTTCACGGGCAGTGAAATAGATATCGCATTTCAGCTTGCAAGTCTGGCAGTTTTCTTTTGTCAAATAACGCATCTCGTGATATTTTGTCCAAAAATAATCGAAAAAAGTTGTTGCACATCAATGTTGCGCATCAATTTATAATATGAAAGGAGATTGACAGATATTCTATAGTTTTGACAGCTAAAATTTATTGTTAATAAAATCACAAACATTAATAAAATAAGGAGGATTTATGCACGGACCAGCTGCAAAACTTGATGCTGACAAAGCAGCCGCAAAAAAGTCAAAACTCGGAGTAATCTTGTTTCTTTGTTATACATTGGTCTATATCGGCTTTGTATTTATCGGATTAATGGATCCCGAACTTCTGGAATTACATGTTATCGGAAAGCAGAATCTGGCCATCGTTTATGGATTCGGACTCATAATACTTGCTATTGTGATGGGCTTTATCTATAACGCTGTTTGCTCCAGATATGAAGATAATATGAACAATAAATAGGAGGAAGAACAATGATTTACAATGTTTCACCGGGTGCAATCATCATATTTATGACATTTGTAGCCGCCGTTTTGGGGCTTTCTTTCTATTTTGCCAGAAAAACAAAATCTGCTTCCGGATATTATGCTGCTGGCGGCAATATCCATTGGGGCGTTAACGGAATCGCTTTCGCAGGAGACTATCTTTCTGCTGCATCTTTCCTGGGTATTTGCGGCATGATCGCCTTTTCAGGTTATGATGGCTTTTTATATTCGATCGGATATCTTGCCGGTTGGGTAGTAGCTTTGTTTTTAGTTGCCGAACCGCTGAAAAGGTTGGGTAAATACACTTTCACCGATGCGCTTGACGCCCGTTTCAATTCAAAATCGATCAAACTGACGGCGTCTTTCAGTACTTTGATCGTTTCTGTTTTTTACCTTATTCCTCAAATGGTTGGTGCAGGTGACCTCGTAGTTCCTTTGCTTGGACTGCCGCATTATGTTGGTGTTTTGATTGTTGGTAGTATCGTTATTTTTATCGTTGCCACTGCTGGAATGACCTCAACAACATACGTTCAATTCATTAAGGGTGCTTTATTGATTATTTTTTCGACTATTTTGACCGGATACATCCTTACCAATGGACTCAATCTCAATCCAGGCGGCGATTATCATAAATTTATCACTGTTGGGGCTGTTTTTGAAGACAACAAACTTACCGGCGTCGATGATCCCGAATACAAACTTGAAAATGTTTATGCCATAGATGCAAATCATACTTTTGTCAGTCTCCAAAAGGAAGGAATTACTAGATTCTTTAAGCTTTCATCTGACTCTACTACGCTCAATGAAATGCTTTCTGTGTCCACAGCTTCTGATGGCACAAAGCTTTATAACGGAGAACCCAAATCAGCAGGAAAGTTCTATCAGGTGGGTCATCTCACCAAGATTGAGGTTGATGGCGTGGAAGTTGACAAGACCGGACCGCTCGGACCATTTGAATTTCTTTCAACACTTGAAAACGCAGAACTTATCAGATTTTCCAGAGCTGAAATAAAAGAAGCGCAGGCAACTGTCTGGTATCAAACACCAACATCAGGCAAAGAGATGATTAATCCAGGTCTGTTGTTGAAAGTTTCTTCCAAAGCAGGGGCTACTTTCTGGACAAAGCTGAATTTTGTTTCACTTATGCTGGCGTTATTCCTTGGAACATCTGCGCTGCCACACATCCTCATTCGCTATTACACCGTAGCCAGTCAGAGGGCTGCACGCAAATCGACCATTGTTGCCATTGCTGCCATCGGATTTTTCTATATCCTGACGCTTTATATGGGACTTGGCGCATCTTTCAACGGAGTTATTGACCTGGAAAGCAGCAATATGTCAGGCCCGCTTTTGGCAAAATATTTTGGAGTCGGGCTGTTTTCTATCATTTCGGCCATTGCCTTTGCCACTGTTTTAGGCACTGTTGCCGGACTTATAGTAGCTTCATCAGGGGCAATTGCACACGACTTTATGGACAATTACCTTGGTATGAAAATGGACGACAGAAGAAAAGTCAAAGCAGGCAAGTATGCTGCTTTCGGGGTAGGTATTTTTGCTATTGCGCTTGGAATACTTTTCAAAGGCATGAATGTGTCTTTCCTTGTAGGACTTGCTTTTGCTGTAGCTGCCTCAGCCAATCTTCCATCAATTTTATTCCTTCTTTTCTGGGAAAAAACTACTGCAAAAGGTATTTCATGGTCAATTATGACAGGTATTGCAAGTTCAGTATTTATTATCCTTTTGTCACCTTCAATGTTTGAACGTTATGGACTGGATAAAGCCGCAGCACCGATTCCGCTCGATAATCCGGGAATTATTTCAATTCCATTGGCAGCATTGGTTTTGGTGATAGTATCTTTGCTTTCACAAAAAGACAATCATTCAAAAGTGGAGAATTACCACAATGATTAAAATAATTCGTGAAGCATGAAACGAATATTTGCATTCTTTTTTCTGATGGTTTTCTTTTACAGCCATGCACAGGAAAAGAAGGATGAACCAAAGTATGGGATTAATTTCACAGGCTTTGTTAAAACAGATTACTTTTTTGACAGCAGAGAAAACTACACTATAAGGGAGGGACATTTTCTGCTCTACCCGAAAGAGCGTGTTTTTGATGCTGATGGAAAAGATATCAATGATAAATCTTCGTTCAATTTTTTGTCGATACAAACACGCATTACAGGTAAGATTTCTGGTCCGGATGCCTTTGGAGCAAAGACATCCGGTGTGATTGAAGCTGACTTCTTTGGAAATGAAAATGCCGCTTTTATCGATAACAATGGCTTCAGATTGCGGCATGCTTTCGTAAAGCTGAACTGGGAAAAGACAGAATTGCTTTTTGGTCAGTATTGGCATCCATTTTTTATCTCTTCTTGTTTTTCGGGTGTAATTTCTTTCAATACTGGCTCGCCAATGCAGCCTTTTTCAAGAAATCCGCAATTCAGGGCGCAGCATCGGTTAGGAAATATTACTATTGCTGCTGCAGTTTCAGCCCAAAGGGATTTTGCCAGTCCGCTTGGTTCTGTCTCATTGCGTTATGCAACTTTGCCGGATTTGAGTGCTTTGATATTCTATGAAAGCAAAAATGAACCTGCAAAAACAGAGCTACTTTTTGGCGCAGGCCTGGATTACAAAATGCTGCAACCCCTGCTCACAACTACAAACGGTGCGCAAACCTTTATCACAAATGAAAAAGTGACAGGTCTTTCGGCAACAGCTTTTGTAAAGTATAAAACCGAACCTTTTACTTTTAAGTTGCAGGCTATATACGGGCAAAATCTGTTCGACCTGCTGATGCTTGGAGGTTATGCCGTGAATGCAATTACCGATTCACTGAAAAACAGCGTTTCATACACAACACTGAATAATTTCACTGCCTGGACTGAGTTTCATACAAACGGTAAAAAAGTTCAGTATGCTTTTTGGGCTGGTTATACAAAGAATCTGGGTGCAAATGAATCCATTCTTTTTTATTCAAACAAAGTTGGCGGCACTGATGCCACTGCCAGAGGTGCTAATTTGCAATCGGTTATCAGACTTTCGCCAAGGGTTGTTTTTATTCAGGGAAAATTCAATTTTGCAACTGAGCTTGAACATACCACTGCGGCCTATGCAACCAAGGATGCCAATGGAAAACTAAACCGCGACCAGTTTGGCGTGATTACGGAAAGCGAAAATATTTCTAATTTAAGAATATTATTTTCAGCGATTTATAATTTTTAACTTTTCAGAAAATCAATAGTTTAAAATTGACATTTTGCATTTTCAAGGAATGATTCACTGAAAAATACGAAGAAACCCAATAACCAAAATCATCATTCTCCGATACCCATGAAGCGGTCATACTTTGATCACTCATGGGTGTTTTTTTAAGGGTATATGTTTATTACAGGCTTTTTGCTGCCAAAGATGAAGAAGTGTTGCTTTTGTTTTTCAAACGATGAATATCGCGTTTCCAAAACATGACACTTTGACATTTTATCCCTAATTTTGCAGCTCGAAAAACTGAAAACTATGAAGATTTCCTATAACTGGCTCAAACAATACCTGCCCGTTGATTTATCGCCTGAATATGTTTCACAGGCACTCACCTCTGCCGGTCTTGAGGTAGAAGATATTATTCCTTTCGAATCTGTTAAAGGTAGTCTGGAAGGCATTATAACCGGAAAAGTTGTTCATTGCGAAAGACATCCAAACGCTGATAAACTCAGTCTTACCAAAGTTGACATCGGAAGCGGCGAACTTTTATCCATCGTGTGTGGGGCGCCCAATGTTGCAGCAGGCCAGAAAGTACTTGTGGCAACAATAGGGACAACTTTATACAGCGGAGAAGATAGTTTTCAGATCAAAAAAAGTAAAATACGTGGCGAAGCTTCCGAAGGAATGATTTGTGCCGAGGATGAAGTCGGACTTGGAACCTCACATGATGGCATTATGGTTTTGCCAGAAGATGTTGAGATTGGCAAAGCAGCAACACATTATTTTCCAGTTGAAAAGGATGTAATTTTTGAAATCGGACTCACGCCCAACCGCTCTGATGCAGCCTCACATATTGGTGTTGCGCGCGATTTAGCTGCAATTCTTAATTTCCGTGAAAGCAAAAAGTCATATAAACTTTCACTTCCTTCGGTTGATGATTTCAAAGTAGAAAATACAGATCTCAACATAGAGGTGGAGATAGCTGATCCTGAAGCCTGTCCGCGTTATTCCGGTATTACCATTTCCAATCTTAAAATTGGGCCTTCACCCGAATGGCTTAAAAACCGTTTGAAAGCAATTGGTGTAAGACCAATAAACAATGTGGTGGATGTGACCAATTATGTTTTGTTTGAAACAGGTCAGCCACTGCATGCTTTTGACGCTTCAGCTGTAAAAGGAAACAAAGTTGTTGTGCAAAAACTGGCAGAAGGAACAACTTTTGTCACTTTGGATGAGGTTGAACGCAAACTCAGCGCTAACGATCTTATAATTTGCAATGCCGAAGAAGGCATGTGCATTGGAGGTGTTTTCGGCGGACTGCATTCAGGTGTTTCCGAAAAAACTACAGCCATTTTCCTTGAGAGTGCCTGTTTCGATTCCAAAACTATCCGTAAGACAGCAAGGCTTCACGGTCTCCAGACAGACGCTTCGTTTCGGTTCGAGCGCGGTGCTGATCCTGAAATCACTGTTTATGCGCTCAAGCGCGCAGCTCAGTTGATCAAAGAAGTTGCTGGTGGTGTGATCTCGTCAGAAGTTAAAGACGTTTATCCAAAAACGATCGAGCCTGCAAAAGTGCATTTTCGTTTTGAGTATCTCGATAAGATTGCAGGACAGCATATTCCATCTGAACAAGCACTTTCCATCCTTGAGGATCTTGGTGTAGAAGTGGTGAAAAGTGATCAAAACGAAGCAATCTTGCTGGTTCCTACATTTAAAGTTGACGTATACAGACCGGCCGACATTGTTGAAGAAGTGTTGCGTGTTTATGGTTATGACAACATCGAAATTCCTGCAAAACTCAACGCATCCATCAATATCAGTGAAGGAATTGATCCGGATAAACTGCAACATGCTGTTTCGGATATGCTTGTGGCAAATGGGTTACAGGAAATCATGAACAATTCGCTCACCCGGTCGGATTACAGCGAAAAACATCCCGCATTTGAGATAGAGAAAAATGTTCAAATGTTGAATCCACTGAGCAAAGACCTTGATGTATTGCGCCAGTCGCTGCTTTTTGGCGGACTCGAAAGTATTGCATACAACCAAAATCGCAAAGCAAGCGACCTTAAATTATTTGAGTTTGGCAAAGTATATCAGTTTGCAAGTGAAAAAACTAAAAACAAAGAAGCACTTGATGCCTACAACGAAAGTCTGCAACTCGATATTTTTCTCACAGGCGACAAGCAGTCAGAAAACTGGAATACCATCTCTGCTCCATTAGATTTCTACGATATGAAGTTTTATGTTGAAGCAATTTTAAGAAAACTCCGTATTGAGCGCAATGCGCTCACAGTTACTGAGCTTTCAGATGAGCTTTTTGATGTGGCACTTGTTTATTCACTTGGCAAGACTGAACTGCTTCGGTTTGGAAAGCTCAGTCAGGCCACAACGAAAATTTTTGATATCAGAAAAGTTGTTTTTTATGCGAACATTCATTGGGAGAATTTATTGAAATCACTTCCGGTAAGCAAGGTTAAATATGAAGCTGTGTCTCGCTTTCCGGCTGTACGTCGTGACCTTGCGCTGGTAATTGACAAAGCAATCCCTTTCGAAGACATAAAAACAATTGCGCACAAAACGGAGCCTGACTTGCTGCAGGAGGTGAATATTTTTGACGTTTATGAAGGTGAAAAAATTGCAGAAGGTAAAAAATCCTATGCCGTAAGTTTCAGCCTGGTCGACAAAGAAAAAACCCTTACCGACAAGCTTATCGATAAATGCATGCAAAAACTGCAATCAGCATTTGAGCAACATCTGGGGGCTGTTTTACGTTAACAATTTTGTCCCAAATTTCGTATCTTTAGCACTTTAAACAGTATAAGCGGTAAAATAAATGGATATTCAAGCGATAAAGCAACGGTTCGGAATTATTGGCCACGACAGTTTTCTGGAGAGGTCAATTCAAGTGGCTGTGCAGGTTGCGCCCACTGACCTGACTGTTTTGATTACAGGTGAAAGTGGTACAGGAAAAGAAGTTTTTCCTAAAATTATCCACCAGTCAAGTGTACGTAAAC
>JAGXRB010000045.1 GCA_018336075.1 Bacteroidota bacterium | reverse complement strand
GAGCCTGTGAATTTGAAAACACATAGAAATCCGGCAAAAACGGCCCAGAGGCCGTTTGGGCTCGTACGCAGTAGAGCCCACATTTTTGCCAGGATTTCTTGTGTTTTCAAAGAGCGCGTGAGCCATCGTTTGGGCAGATGGTTTTGGTGCCGAACGCTTTCGGCATTGCCAAAACAAAAGGACAAATATAAATCCAAGACCTACATTTGCTGGATTATTTCCTAAGACTCATGAACCAAACCTATGAACCCGAAAATTTTACTGAGAAGCTTTCTTACAATTAAAAGACGCGGTAATTAATGCAAAAATTAATAATCACGAAAAAAGTAAATATTTTTCAACAATGAATTTATTAATATTTTTTCGTTAACTTTTTTTTTGAATAATAATTTTGTAATATTGCTATGATTTTATTAAAGTCTTCTTTGGCAATGAATAAAAAAACAGCAACAAATTCAAATCAAAAAATACCTCAACATCTTTTTGTTGACACAATCTATTGATCCTTAATTATAAACCAAGACAAAAAAACCGATTGTATGAAAAAACATTACATTCAAAAACCGGAGAACCCTCCATAGATCAAAGTATCTTTTATCGAAATCAGCATTTGTCTTTGCGATAATTTGCTTAACAGACCTCCCTCTAACATTAAAACTGCTCAAGAAAATTTTCAAAGCGGTTGCATGTTTTTGCTTCATGGGTATTAGATCCATATCTGTAAATTTAAAAAATACATTTAACCAAACAATCATGAATATGAAAAAAGTCTTACTATTCTTAGTTGCCTTCATTTTATGGGCAGGAACAAGCTGGGGACAAACTATTACAATTGGCAGCGGTACAGGTACTAATACTGCATTGCCAATTTCTTCATGTTGGGGTTACTCATATACCCAGCAAATTTATACACAGGCTCAGATCGGGCAATCGGGAAATATTGAAAAGATAAGATTCTATTATGTAAGTGGCACAACTTCTACCAGTCTTGACTGGACGGTCTATATGGGACATACAACTAAAACCACTTTTGCTACAGCAACTGACTGGGAGCCATTTGCGAATTTAACACAAGTCTTTTCTGGCAATGTTACTTATCCTGCTGCAGACAATTGGATGGAGATCACGCTTGCAACACCATTCGCATACAATAACACAGATAACTTGATAATTGCCGTTGATGAAAACACACCCGGATATGATTGCTCTATTAATTGGAGATCTTTTACAAGTGGTACAAACACAGGTATTATTTATCGCTCTGATGTAACAAATCCAAATCCAGCATCTCCACCCACTGCTTTGAGCAGAACAGGGACACTTGCTCAGGTACAATTAGCATTTGCAGAAGCATGCGCTTCACCTGGTGGTTTGCTTGCAACAAACATTACCTCAAGTGGAGCAACATTGCAATGGAATCAATCCACAACAACTCCTTCACCCGGATATGAATGGGAAGTTCGCACAAGCGGATTGGGTGGAAGTGGACCTGCAGGACTTGTAGAGCCAGGCAGTACAGGAGCTGGCGTTACAACAGCAAATGTTACTGGTTTGACACCTGGTACAAATTATATTCTTTATGTAAGATCAAATTGTGGAGGTGGAGTGTTTAGTGGCTGGGCAGGACCGCAGGGATTTGCTACTACTCAGATCTTGGCCGTTTTACCCTTTAATGAAACCTTTGAAACATGGCCAAATAATTGGTCGGTTGTTAATGGTTCACAAACCAACACCTGGTTTGTTGGTTCAGCCGCACCTGCCTATGCAGGTCAGAATTCAGCCTATATCACCAATGATGGAGGAACAACAAATGCATATACAGTTACTTCAACTAGTGTAGTTCATTTATACAGAGATATACAGTTTCCAGCTGACGCAGCGGAATTTAACTTATCTTTCTGGTGGAAAGGACTTGGTGAAGAAACCTTGTATGATTACTTGCGCGTGAGCCTGATAGAAACAACGGTACTACCGGTTGCCGGCACACTGCTAAGTGCCTCAAATCAAGTGGGTATTGATTATTATAATATTTCATCATATCAGATTGCAAATATCACATTACCCGGTACACTTGCAGGCCAAACCAGACGTCTTGTTTTCACATGGAGGAATGACGGTTCTCTCGGAACACAGCCTCCCGCATCGATAGACAATATTTCATTGATATCATTAAGTTGTGCGTCACCCACTGCACTTACGCAATCAAATATCACAAATTCCTCTGCAAATTTATCCTGGAATTCAACCGCAACTCTATTCAATGTAAAGTATAATGTTGGGTCTGATTTTAACCCAACAAACGCAGGAACACTTTTATCGCCAAATCCAGGCACAACAAGCGCAGCTTTATCAGGCTTACCTGGCAATACAACTGTTTTTTGGTATGTAAGAGCAGATTGCGGAGGAGGAGATTTAAGTACTTGGGCAGGGCCAGTCAGCTTTAAAACACTTTGTAATACAGTTACTTCATTTTCAGAGAATTTTGATGCTCTTGTAACTCCAGCACTTCCCGATTGTTGGGCAAAGGTAGGTTCTAGCGGATCTGCATATACACAAACTTTCGGTAATAATTCTGCGCCAAATACAATGTACATGTATTCTTCAAGTAGCAGCTTTAGGGCTGTTGTCAGAATGTCAAATGTATCAAACCTTGGTTCAGGAACCCATCGCCTGCGTTTTAGTATGAGGTCAAGTTCAAGTTTTTCGTTGGGAGGTGTTGTTGAATTCGGTTATTTGACAGAACTGAATGATCCCAGTACTTTTACTGCCCTGACTTCTTTTACTGCCTCTACCTCTACCTATCAAACTTACGCTTTCAACGTGCCCGCCGGTAGCTATTCACAGTATCCCGCATTCAGGCATACAGGGGTGCCGAGCAACGGCTTATTAATAGATGATGTGAATTGGGAACTGGTACCTCCACCATGCCCAACTCCAGCCAGTCAGCCAACAGCCCTGATATTAACACCTGCTTCAAATTCCATCAGCGGCTCATACACTGCTGCTGCAGGTGCAACCGGACATCTTGTGTTGCGCAGTACTTCACCCACATTGGATGCCTTGCCTCAGAACAATACAAATTATTCTGCAAATAACACATTAGGCAATGCAACCGTTGTTTATGCAGGTACCAACACAACTACTTTTAATACTACAGGACTAACTGCTTTCACACCGTATTATTTCTTTGTTTTTGCATACAATGCTGGAGAAGGTTGTATAGGTCCTGTTTACAGAACTGTGTCACCTTTATCAGGTTCTGCAACAACCCTACCACCATCACCTTTTTCTCTGACAGCTACACCTCAAAGCACCACTCAAATTAGTTTGACTGGTGTCGGAAATACCTTCGATCACAATGTTTTAGTGGCATGGAACACAACAAATGTTTTTGGCACGCCAACAGGAATCATTGGCTTTGGAAGTCAGATTCCGGGAGGAGGAACGGTACACTATCTTGGTTCAGCCGATATAATACCCAACCATAACAATCTTAATGGTGGCACACAGTACTATTACAGGGCATGGTCGTTTGTTGATGGCGCCACCAGAGTTTACTCCTCGACAAGTGCAAATGCTACGGCAACTACATTTTTTATCGCGCCATATCTGCAGGATTTTAACGACGCTTACACCCCTCCTGGTTGGTATGAAGCATATGGAGATGTTCCGCAACCTCCTGTAGCTTCTAGTGCCTGGGCACAATCAACATACTTTGCAAACCGAATCGGCAATTCTAAAGCCGTCAAAATGAATGTATATTCAGTAGATAATGATTGGCTCATTTCGCCTGGTATTGATTTGGGTTCAGTAGATAAACGCTTATCTTTCAAAGTAGCGGCAACTACTTATAATGGAACAGGATCTGTGCAGATGGTGCCGGAAGATAAGGTGTATGTTTTAATCAAAAGTATTGACGGGGTATGGAATCTTGATAATGCACTTGCTTTATATACGGCAGGTAATACACCATCAAATACTGGTGATTTGGTAACTGTTTCTTTGGAAGGCTGGACTGGCGTTGTTAACTTTGCTTTTTACACCAAAGGTTCTGGAAATGTTCCGGATATGGATATTCATTTTGATGATTTTCTTGTGGAAGATATTCCTACAGAACCAATTTTCTTTGTGAATCCAACAGAAAAGAATTTTGGAACAGTTTCAATTTTTGCACCACCCGTCTCTCAGGTGTTTACCATCAGAAACAATGGTGTCGGTGTGCTTGAAATTAGCTCAATACTGTTGGGAGGCACAAATCCTGATCAGTTTGCCCTCATTGATAACAATGATTACCCCATTGAACTGGGAGCAGGTGAACAAACCACAGTGCAGGTGAATTTTGCACCCAACAGTGATGGTCCTAAGTCAGGCTTCCTGGTTATCAATGATAACCTTAATGCCAAAATACAGCGTGCATTGCCACTGTTAGGGGTTGGAATAGACCCCACTATCACCAGCTTCCCATGGTTGGAAAGCTTTGAATCCAGCGCCACTCCTTCAATCTTTCCTCCAACAGGCTGGGTCAATCATCTTTGGTTTATACCTCCTGTTGGTTGGGGCGGTCCTAGAACCGGAACCAAATATGCATACAGCAATGAAAATGGTTCTATCATAACTACTCCCCCCATTCAACTACCGGATGATGGCCTGACCTATACATTTTCAGCTTATTACAGAGCGGAGTCATCATCACATGCACAAGACTTCGATGTGCTTTTAAGTACAGACGGTATTAATTTTGATGTGGTTGTTTTTGAAGGGAGAGGTATTACAAGTATAGCCTACCAAAACATTTCTTTTGACCTTGATGAATATGCCGGAGAAACGATCTACCTTCGGTTTGACGGTCTCTCTGGCACCGGAGGAGGTGATTGGGGTGTTTGTATAGATGATGTTTCCGTGTACAGTCCGCTTGCGCATACTTTTGTAGCAAGTAATCTTAGCTGTTTTGAGTCGAATGACGGCTCAATTTCAGTTACCATACAAGGCGGAACTCCCCCATATACGATAACCTGGTATGGTCCGGGCTTTGATCCGGATGGAACAACAACAGATAATCCTGTTGCCACCGGGTTGGCAGCCGGAGTATATGAATACACCGTAAAAGATGCTGCTCAATCACAGCTTGGTAGTGTAGAAATTGCCCTCACACAACCTGCTGCGGTGCCTGTGCCTACAACAAACAATCTTACTGTTTCATATGATGGTTTGGCAAAGATACTCACTGCAGTGGCTCCGGCAGGTACCAGTCTGCGATGGTATAATGTGGCAGAAGGAGGCACGGCTATAGTGAGCCCGACAGCCACAGATGCAGGCATATATAACTTCTGGGTAACAGCTTTAAATGCTCAACTGGGTTGTGAAAGTGTCAGGGTACCTGCCACACTTACTATTCAGAAAAAGAATTTAAATGTAACTGCCGATAATCAGAATAAATGCCAAAACACACCACTTCCTGAATTAACTATTTCCTATGCAGGTTTTGTTGCCGGCGAAGGCATAGCAAATCTTAGCAGTTTGCCGATGGCTTCAACAACAGCCTTGCCAAACAGTCCTGTTGGAACTTATCCTATCACCGTTAGTGGAGGAACAAGCAACAATTATAGTTTCACCTATCAAAACGGAACCCTTACAATAATCAGAACCCCGGTTATTTCGGCCGGAGATCCTGGATTTGTATGTGTTTCTGAATCCTTCCCTATTGTTGGCGCTACAGCTTCCAACTTTGGGTCGCTTCTTTGGACAAGCAGCGGAAACGGCGTATTCAGCAATTCAGGTATTTTAAATCCTGTTTATACCCCCGGAAGTCAGGACGTCACTAATGGCAGTGTCACGCTTACCCTTACCGGAGATCCGGGAAGTTTCTGCAGTGTTGCCGATGAGGTTTTGCTTACCATCCAAAATGATCTTCCTGTAAGTGTAAGTATTACGCAAGAGGATGATGAAATTTGTGTTGATGAAACGGTAGTGTTTAATGCTTTCCCTGTTAATGGCGGATTAACACCAGCTTATCAATGGAAAGTAAACGGGGTAAATGCAGGCAGCAACAATCCGGTTTTCACTTATGTGCCAACCAATGGTGACGTTGTTACAGTTGTTTTAACAACCAGTATCAGCTGCGCGATAAACAATACTGCTGTTTCCAATGCCATTACACTGACAGTAATTCCTGACCTTACTGCAGAAGTCTTTATCACAACGCCTTCAGAAGCAGTATGCGATTTCACACCTACAACTTTTACAGCCGTTGGAACCAATGGTGGTAAAAACCCAACCTATCAATGGATGGTGAACGGGGTAAATGTCGGAACAGACAACACTGTTTTCACTTATGTTCCATTAAATGGAGATGTTGTTAAAGTAATGATGACCTCAAGTCATTCCTGTGCGGTAGTTCCTGTGGCCAATTCCAATACCATTACCATGAGTGTTGCACCTCCACTACTTGTACTTATTGCAAATCCTGAAAATGGTGGAACAGTAAGTGGCGGTGGATATTATGCTGATGGTACTGTGGTGAATATTTTGGCAGCACCAGAGATAGGATGGGAATTTTTAAACTGGAAAAATGGAAATGGAATAGTTATTTCAACCGATTCAGCTACTACATTTACCATAACCAATTGTTATGAGCAGCTTACTGCAACATTTAGTTCAAGGGCAAAAATTGCTGGACAATTGAAATACTTCAATGAACAGGAAACATTAATACCATCACCAAATGAAAATGGGGTATTCTATGTTCAGCTGTTCCATGAAGGAGAAGCCTTCTCTGAAAGACAATTGGTTAAACATAGTATGGAAGAAGGGCTGGATTCTTACTTTGAGTTCACAGGAGTTGAATCCGGAAAGGAATATACTTTGCGGTTATGGGAAGAAGCAACAAATAACATATTGGCCAATACCTGGACGTGGAATAATTGGGGCGGAGCTTCATCAGTTGATGCGCTCGCTATTAATTATATGACGATTCAAAGCAATATTTTAAGTCTGTTTCCCTGGGTAATGCCTGTTGAAAACAGCGCTTATACCCCTTACTTCTCTGGTGTAGCCAATGTAAACAGTGATGCAAACATTACTTCTCTGGATGCGCTTTTACTGATGAACAGAATTGTTGGCGCTGAAGGCTCATCTCCTTTCCCGGGTCAAACAAATAATTTCCGTTTGGCTACAACCAAACTTGAGGCATATGAGGAAATGGCATATCCAAATGCTCCCGAATTGCTGTTAGGTGCTGTAGGAAATTATGCTGCAAATGCTCTGTCTCCACAATACTATCATGAAATTGAAATTGTCAATCTGAGTGATGGGTTAAATGTATACAACATTTATTTTGTTGCAACCGGCGACATGAATGCTTCTTACCTTTCTGCTGCTGAAGCCAAATCCAGCGAAAGCTTGATTTACAACAACATAATAGCTGCAGAGGTTGGAGATGAAATCCTGATTCCGGTTCTCATTAATCAGAATGCTGAAGTAAATGCCATAACTCTCGGGTTTGAATACAACAATCAAATACTTCAGGTAAGTGATGTTGTTGGATACGATATTTACAATATCGATCATGAAGCCGGCACTGTCCGTATAGCATGGATGAACCAGATTGGTAAAGTATTTGGTCATGGTCAGGAAGTCGTTGTCCTGAAAGCGAAAATTCTGTCAGATATCCATACAGGTACGCGCTTCGCAGAGCTTTCTAATGCAACTGAATTCGGTGGCGCAAATGCAGGTGTTTTACAAGGGATCAGTTTGTCGACAAACTATATTGAAACCGGAGCGACAGGAGTAGATGAGTTGAGTACTTTGAATCATAGAATCTTCCCCAATCCATTTAATGATTACACAAACATTCATTACACTTTGCCAAATGCTGGTAAAGTTCAGATTGTTGTGTTTAACCACCTGGGTCAGGAAGTAATCAGAATTTTGGACGAAACCCAAACTGCCGGTTCACATCAAATCAGACTGAATAATTATGAGCTGAATGGTGCCGGAACATATTTCTATCAGATTCGTCTGGAAAATGAAGGTCGGAGCATTTCGGCAAGAGGTACACTCCTGATGATGAAATAAACACGAAGGCAAGAGTCATAAAACATGTGACTTATTTGAGCCTCATCATAGAAACTGACAGTGGGTTTTCCACTGTCAGTTTTTTTTTGAATTTCAACCAATTATTGATGAATTACGCAAAAAAAATGATTTGTATTTTGTTATTAAGTATGTTTGAAAATTATTTATAAAAACAATTCAAGAAAATGATGCGATTATTATTAAAAATTGTATTGCCTGTAATTATTCTAACATTACATACAATACCATTGCAAGGGCAACAAAACTTTACAGTTGTAAAAGGAGAGAGACCACCGATAGATTTAAAAAAAGTTCCTGCAGATGCTTATGAGCATGACAGGATTTTAATAAAGTTCAAGCCGGATCAAAGTAAAGCGCTTGAGAAAGCCCGGGAGAGCCAGGGTAAGTCGCATATTGGTTTATTGGGTATTCCAATGGTTGATACACTCAATCTGCAATACAATGTGAAGGCTTCAAATCGTTTTTTTCAACAAAATGTTTTAGGAAATATATATGCTGACAGACATAAAGCATGGGGTTTCCATCTTTGGTATGAATTAGTTGCAGATAGTGATGATGTGGATATCAAGGAAATGGTTGCAAGATATCAGGCCCTGGATATTATTGAGGTAGCAGAACCCGTATATAAGAAACAGCTTATAGCGCCTGCTAATCCGGAGCCTTTTGTTTCTGCGTCAGATAATAAATCCAATGATAAAGGTACTGACTGGACACCCAACGATCCACGCTTTGCAGAACAATGGCACTACCACAATACTGGTCAGCAGAATGGAACTATTGACAAAGACATTGACCTGCCGGAAGCCTGGGAAATTGAAAAAGGCAACAGCGATGTCATTGTAGCAATCATAGATGATGGTATTCAATACAATCATCCTGATATAGCTGCCAATATGTGGAGTGGTATTGGCTATAATTTCGTCAATAATAGCAGCAATGTCATTCCGGGAAATCATGGAACCCATGTGGCAGGTACCGTTGCTGCTGTCAATAATAACAGTATTGGGGTTTCTGGTGTTGCAGGAGGTTCGGGTAGTGGCGACGGAGTCAGACTTATGAGTTGTCAGGTGTTTACAGCTACCAGTTCAGGGGGATTCCATATTGCCCCTGTATGGGCTGCTGACAACGGAGCTTCCATTTCACAAAATAGCTGGGGATATATCAATGTTGGAGTTTATAACCAAGGTGATCTTGACGCCATCGACTACTTTAATATGAATGGGGGAGGAGCAGGTCTTACGGGTGGTGGTATTACTATTTTTGCGGCAGGCAATGACGGATCTTCCGGTGCCTGGTATCCAGGGTATTACTCCGGTGCTTTTTCTGTTGCAGCAACCAATAATCAAGACCAAAAAGCGTGGTATTCAAACTATGACACATGGATTGATATCTCTGCACCGGGTGGTGAAACAAATACTGTAAATGCCCGCGGGGTTTTAAGTACGGTAACTGGCAGCACTTACGCATATTATCAAGGCACCTCAATGGCTTGTCCACATGTTTCAGGGGTAGCAGCATTAATGATTTCTCTTGCTTATGGAGCATTAACACCAGCTGACGTTGCTGATATCCTTAAGACGACAACTGACAACCATTACCCGCAAAACCCTTCCTATGTTGGTAAACTTGGAACGGGTCGCTTGAACGCTCATCAGGCACTATTGGCTACACAAGGCTTTCTTAGCGGTGTTCAGAATCCAAGAACCCTCACCGCAAGTCCATTAAGCACTTCTTCCATTGAAGTAAACTGGACAAAAAATAATGACAACCATGAGGTTATGATAGTATGGGCACCTGCAGCAACTTTTGGTATTCCTAACAATGGAACAGTTTATACCAACGGCCAAACATTGCCTGGAGGAGGTACTGTAATTTACAGAGGTAATGCCACCCAATATAGCCATACCGGGCTGAATTCTAACACACAATATTTTTATAAAGCCTTTTCTTACAATGGGACCAATGAATATTCAAGTGGTAGAGAAACCAATGCTACAACTTTATGTGGAATTTTTACGACACTACCTTACCTACAAGATTTCAATGCTTCAGCCAGTTTACCAAGCTGCTGGTCGCAACAAGACAACCAAGGAAACGGACAAGTGTGGCAGTTTGGTACAGTGGACAGCGGTTTAACAGGTAGCACCGGGAATTACGCTTTCCTTAACAGTGATGGGTATGGCTCAGGAAACAGTCAAAACGCCGATCTAATTTCTCCCTTATTCGATTTGTCTGCCTATACCAACATCTCCCTCACTTTCAAGCATTATTTCCGTCAATTCCAATCAGCATCTACCACAAGATTGTTTTACTCAATTAATGACGGTACATCTTGGACAGAGTTAAGCAGTTGGACAGCCACCTCGGCTAATCCTGCAACCTTTAATCAAACCATTCAGGCATTGAGCGGTCAGGCGGCAGTGCGGTTCAAGTGGAACTTTCAGGGAACCTATGCCTACTATTGGTGCGTGGATGATATCCTGATCAGCGGTGACATTAACATCCCCGGTGCCCCATCACCTGCACACACTCCCGTACCTGCCAATCTGGCTGAAGGAATCGCTTTAGATGGGAACCTCCAATGGACTTGGGGAAACAATACTGACAAATATGATCTTTGGTTTGGACCAACAGGGAATATGCAACTGTTGGTAAACCAAGGAAATGCAGGAGCTCCAGCAAGCCAGGGAAGCTATAACTTCACAGGATTAAATCCATCAACGGCATATCAGTGGCAGATTATTTCCTATAACACCTCGGTTCCATTGAGCGTGAACGGCCCAATTTGGACATTTACCACATCATGTGGAACATTTTCACTGCCATTTACTGAATCCTTCGAGGATGCTTCAGCTTCAAGATCTTGCTGGACACAGCAATATGTAACAGGAACCAGCAACTGGACCTATGCAGCCGGTTCGAGTGGGGGATCAGTTTTGACAGCCCGCTCCGGATCGAAAAACGCACGTTTTACCAGTACCAGTGGTGGGCCATTTGTTACCAAACTGGTTTCACCCATACTCAACCTAAGCGGATGGATGAATGTGAAACTTAGTTTCTGGTATGCACAGGAGTTATGGTCAACCGACCAAAATGAGCTGAAGCTTTACTACCGAATATCGCCTTCCGATCCATGGGTTCAAATTGGTAATACCTACAATCAGAATGTTGCAACTTGGACACAAATCGCTAATATAGTGCTGCCTAATCCTTCGTCAACCTATCAGATTGCTTTTGAAGGCATTGATTGGTGGGGCAGGGCAAATGTTTTGGATGATATCGAAATCAGCGGACAGCCTGCAGGCCCTTATGCCGACTTCACAGCAAGTCCGCTTGCAGCCATTGTTGGCGACCCCATAACCTTTACGGATGCGTCGGGCAACGGAAGCTTCTCAAGCTGGAACTGGTCGTTTGGAACTGGTGCACAACCGGCAAGTGCAACTGGCCAAGGCCCTCATAGTGTAACATATTCAACGTCTGGTAATAAAACTATCAGCCTTGTTGTGGATGGAATCTATTCCGTGACCAAAACCGACTACCTTAGCATTGGAGTCAACCCCTATTTTCCGCCTGAAAACCTTACAGCAGGTATTGCGGCTATGGATGTTTTCCTGAGTTGGGAGGCTCCTGCTTCAGCATCTATGGCTGACCCAACAACTGTAATCCATCAAGATCAAAATGGCCCCATTTTAACGCACAACGATCCGGTTGCAAGTAAGGACGAAGAAGTCAATACCCAAGGTCCGGCCTTGATCCACCCTTCCGAATCGTTAAGCCTAACAAGAACCAATGTTTTGTTCAACAACGGGCCTTTTATCAATAGCCCGGGGACTGGACCCAATGGAAGCAACCAAAGTATATTGCAAAATACGAGTCTGAATATGACCACCTTGGGGGCTGGTGCACAAATAAGTGCTGGCAACCGTATGGCCGACGATTTTGTTGTTACCGCCAATTGGGATATATCTTCCATAACCGTATACGCTTATCAGACCGGCTCAACCACTACCAGCACAATTACTACAGCCTATTTACAAATCTGGAGCGGCACCCCCGGTGCAGGCGGTCAGATTGTTTGGGGTAATTTGAGTACTAATCGCTTACAGTCAACAGCATGGGCCAATACTTACAGGGTGTCGCAAACAACTTTAGATACACAACGCCCTATCATGCAGGTTGTATGCAACACTCCAGGATTGTCGCTGAGTCCCGGAACATATTGGATTGATTTCTCCTTGGCAGGAAGCCTCAGTTCAGGGCCATGGGTGCCACCAATTACAATCACCAGCCAATCAAATACAGGAAATGGAAAACAATTTACAAACTCTGCATGGCAAAATTTTGAAGACGGCGGCTCATTCACTCCGCAAGGTGTCCCATTTCTGGTCTCCGGCACAGCCACTCCATTAATTTCAGCCTACAAAATTTACAGGAACGGAAACCTTCTGCACACCAATAGTGGCGAACAGTTAAATTTTCTGGATCAAAACCTCAGCCCCGGCACTCATACCTACCATGTAACAGCCATGTACGGAGCCAATGAATCCGGCCCATCCAATCAGGTGGTTGTTGAAATAGGCGCTTCTTGCAGCCCTCCTACAGGACTTACCGTAAACAATATTACGCATGAGAGTGCCTCATTGGGTTGGTTAGCTGCTCAAGGAACTTCACTTTGGGAATTAAAATATGGGCTGGCAGGATTTAACCCTGAAACTGAAGGATTATTAATTACTGGTATTACTTCAAATCCCTATTTATTAGCAGGATTAACTCCCTTTACTGATTATAGTTTTTACATCAGATCTGTATGTCCAGGAAGTGTGCTCAGTGTTTGGAGCAATGCTGGAATGTTTACCACTGAGCGTTTATATCCCACCATATTTTTGCTAAGTGGAGGTGGTAGCTATTGCTCAAACTTGCCTGAAAGCGGCATAATTGCAACCTTAAGTGGATCTGAAATAAATGCAACCTATCAGCTGTTGCGTAATGAAATTCCTTATGGTTCAGTTGTAATTGGCAATGGTAGTTCTATTTCATGGATGAATCTACCGTTCGGCTTCTATACTGTTATTGCATACAATAACTCCGGAAGCATTAATATGGACGGTCAAGTAGTTATAACCGAAATTCAGGCACTCACTCCTGAAGTTGTCATTTCCGTCACTTCCAGTAATGTATGTTCGGGCACTCAGGTCAGTTTTATTGCCACCCCATCCAATCAGGGATCAAATCCCTTTTATCAATGGTTGGTTAACGGTCAGCAAGATGGAATCAATAGCCCTAACTTTTCCTACATCCCTGCAGATGGTGATCAGGTTCAGGTGGTTATGACTTCATCTCTTACTTGCGTCACGGGAAATCCGGCTTCATCAAATGCCATTGCCATGACAGTAAGCACAAGCCTTCCGGCCGGTGTGAGCATTTCGGCAACACAAAACAGCGTTTGCCAGGGCACTTCTGTCACCTTCACAGCCTTCCCTGAAAATGGAGGCGCATCGCCTTCTTATCAATGGAAAGTCAACGGCCAAAATGCGGGAACGAATAACAGTATCTTTAATTATACACCTTTGGATGGTGATCAGGTTCAGGTGGTTATGACTTCATCCCTTACTTGCGTCACGGGAAATCCGGCTTCATCGAATGTCATAGCTATGACAGTCAGCAACAGCCTTCCGGCCGGCGTGAGTATTTCGGCAACACAAAACAG
>JAGXRB010000044.1 GCA_018336075.1 Bacteroidota bacterium | reverse complement strand
GGAAAGTATCCTCAGCAAAATCCTGGTGACCCGGGGTATCGAGTATATTTATTTTTAAATCTTTGTAGTCAAAACCCATTACAGATGTGGCAACAGAAATGCCACGCTGCCTTTCAATTTCCATCCAGTCGGAAGTGGCTGTTTTGGTAATTTTGTTTGACTTAACAGCTCCAGCCACCTGAATAGCACCTCCAAAAAGCAATAATTTTTCGGTAAGTGTTGTTTTTCCGGCATCGGGATGGCTGATGATGGCAAATGTTCTCCTGCGTTTAATCTCCTGAATAAGACTCATGCTTAAATAAAATTTTTGGCAAAGATAAGGCTTCAAAGCTTAACTTCTTCAAAAGTCAATCTGTCCTGTGCTCCTCAGCCCATTCAAAACCAGTTTTAATGCCTTTATCGACTGCCTTTATACCGGTTTTCATCCAAATCGGTTCGGGTGAGCCTTTAAGATAGTAGTCGAAAAACTGCTGCAACCTTACAGTAAGGTCTTCCATATCAGCCCTTCGTGTCAAATTGTGAGGCCCATTGTTGTAGTTGAGCATCCAGACAGGCTTACCCAATCTTCGCAAGGCAGTAAAATACTCAATGCCTTGATACCATGGGACGGCACCATCGGCATCATTGCTCATTATAAGTAAAGGTGTCTGAACCCTGTCGGCAAAAAACAAAGGTGAATTTTCTATATAATCTGGTAACTTTTCCCAAAGTGACCCTCCTATTCTACTTTGTCCTTCTTCATATTGAAATGCCCTGACGACGCCACTTTCCCAACGAATTCCTCCATATGCACTTGTCATATTGCTCACTGGAGCGCCCGCCATAGCTGCACCAAACAGATTGGTTCTTGTGATGAGCCAGGCAATTTGATAGCCACCCCAACTTTGGCCCTGCAAGCCAAGTCTCTTTTTGTCTATCTGAGGATAACGCTCCAACAGCGATTGTGTTCCGCTGATGACAGAATTGTAGGCGCTTTGACCAGGACGCGCATCTTCATAAACAATATCAGGGGTAAAAACGAAGTAACCTCTGCTGGTATATTCGCTTATGTTAATCACAGAACGAGATGGCCTTGGTGTAATATGCCGGTATAAATCGTGGCTGTGGGTTTCATAAAAATAAACCACCATGGGGTAAGTGGAATCGCTGCTGAAGTTTGCCGGAAAATACAAAAGACCTTCCAAAGGTTCTGCATTAAATGACTGCCATTCAACCAACTGTACGCTTCCCCAGCAATAGTTTTTTTGCTGAGGATTGGCTTCACTCATTTGAACCGGGTTGGCAAAATCACTTTTTGCTAAATATAAGTCAGGATAAAGATCAAAACGCTCTTTCCTAAATAAGAACATATTCTCATTTTTCGCTTTCATCAAACCTGAAAAGCGTGCCTCGCCATGTAAAAGTGGTGTAATTTTTTTTGAGTTAACATCGAATGAAGCAAAACCTGTTTGCTTTGTTTTTTCGTCAAATACAGAAAGGTAAATTAAATCGGATAAGAGCGCTTCATCTTTATCAAGCGTTATGTAGCGGTATCGTTTTGCTTCAGTATCTTCTATCAAAGGTGCCGCTTTGTTTGACTTCAGATCGAGCAACCAAAGGTTATAACGACTGTAAACAATGGCCTTATCACCGTCTAGCCATCCTGCAAAACCATATGGACCAGCCTCTTTTGGAATATCATTCTCTTTATTGTAAAAGATGTCGGATGAATTTGTTGTAAGCTTTCTCTGTGATTGATCTCTTGTTTGCATGCTGTACCAGCTGCTGTCTGAGGTATTATAAAAAAGCAAATAATCTGCTGAAGGTGAAAGTGAAAAAAAAGAGTTTACTTTTTTAAGAAGCAACTTTGAGGTGCCTGCAGTTCTATTGACTAAAAACAGGTCAGCATAGCGTGTTTGCTCCCAGCTCGACAGATGTTCATAGGGTTTGCCGTTGCTGCCAATCATGAAATTTCTATGCAATTTATAGTCAGGTCTGACTTCAGGAATCTCCTCCGAAGCTAAAGGAATGAGTTTATTTTGTTTAGGATAGTAAACTGCCAGAAATGTCCTCTTTTGTTCGCGCTCACGGTTTTTCAGCTGCTGAGTTTGCAGTTGCCCATCTTTCCAGTTCCAGATATCCACACTTACTTTTTCATCGGCAGTAAGTGTATCCTTCAAGCGCGAAATTGGTTTTGGAGCTATTCCAAAATAGAGTGCCGTTCCATCTTCCGAAAACTTAGGCTTGAAATGTTCACTTGCTGTCCAGTTTCGTGGCAGTGATCCATGCGTTGAATCAGCGACAATCTTGGCCCGGGAATCTTTCTGGCCCATAAAACCCAATGAAAAAATCTGTCGTTTCGAAGTGTCTGCTGAATATAAAAATGCGATCTGACTTCCGATTTCATCAAACGAAATATTCTTAACTACACCCTTGCCTTCAAAAATTTGTTGAGGAAATTCAAGGCTTGAGTGATATTTAAACACAAATACAGAATCGATACTATCATTCGTCTGCTTTACAAAACTTAATACATCTCCGAAATCTGAAACCTCAAATTCACTAATATCATTATAGCTCTGTAGCTTTCCCGAAACAACATCAAACACCTGAAAAAAGGAGGTTTTGGTTTTCGCCTTTGCTTTTTTCTTTTCTGGTTTGGTTTTCGAAGTACTATCCTGGGACACGGTATCAGCTTTTGGCTTGAAATTTTCATCATGCATCCATGCAACCAAAGAACCACCTTTTATTGAAAACTTGAAAGTATTCACATCCTGAAACTTCATAATTGTATCTTTTTCAAAAAACAGGATTCCAAGAGAATCTTTGTGTTGTTTCTCTTTCTTCACACCATCCAGTTGTTGTTTCCGAATCAGCAAATAAGGTGGAGCAATTTTATAGATAAGTACTTTAGAATCTGCCATAAATGATGCATTAAAGCCTCTTTCAAGTGTATCATACGTTTGTTTTTCACTATCATAAACTATGAGTTTTCTATCACCTTTCTGTGGCGCTAATTCGTAAGCCACTTTGGTTCCATCCACAGAAATTACAGGATTATTCAGTTCTTTCCAATCAGCGTATACACCCAATTCCAATGGGAGACAATCCTGACTTCTTGAGTTCAATCCTAAAATGAGGAATAAGAGTACCGAAATTAATGAACGCATAATCAATTATTTAAAAGAATGAATGAAAAAAATTGCAATCGTTTGAAAAAAAACTGATTGCAAAAATATTCAATTTAGGCGCTTGTTTTAACCATATTATCAAAGAGTTATAATAATTATTCTGGTAAACAAATACATCTTTATTTTGATTGTAGTTTAATTCTGTTTATTTTTGTAATTGATACAATAAGCTTGAAAGTTAAAGCAACAATCTCATTATGAGTTACATATCCTTCGAAAAAACACAATTAATCAATCTGGAGTTTGCGCTTTCCCGTGAATTATTGCGTGCAAACAGATCCGGAGCTTATTCCAGCACTACCATTGCTGGATGCAATACCCGAAAATCTCACGGATTGCTCGTTGTGCCTCAGCCCTGGCTTGATCACAATAATCATGTTTTACTTTCCTCCATAGATGAAACAATCATTCAGCACAACGAGGAATTTAATTTTGGCGTGAGAATGTATCCTAATGGCACTTACAATCCAAAAGGTCATAAATATCTGCGTGCCTTCACTGCTGAACCAATCCCAAAAATCACCTATCGTGTGGGAGGCGTTGTGCTGAGTAAAGAGCTTTTATTTGCTGTAAATGAAGCGCGGGTAATGATTCGTTATACGCTTGAAGAAGCCACTTCACAAACTACTTTGCGTCTGAAACCTTTTTTGGCATTCAGAAGTGTTCATCAACTTACCAGAGCTAATATTGATGCAAATATCAAGTATGAGACTTGCCAAAAAGGAGTTTCATGGCAAATGTACAACGGTTACTCACGCCTTAATTTTCAGATTTCGAAAGACACTGAATACACACATGTACCTGATTGGTATTTCAACATTGAATACATTCGGGAAAAAGAACTTGGGTTGCCTCATCAGGAAGATCTTTTTGTCCCAGGCTTTTTTGAAGTTGATCTCAAAAAAGGAGAAAGCATTATTGTTTCGGCCGGTCTTGAAGAGATAAAACCTGATACCTTGAATCGACTTTTTAATGCAGAGATTAAAAAACGTATTCCCCGGAATAATTTTGAAAACTGTTTGTTAAACTCAGCAGAACAGTTTTTAGTAAAAAGTAAGAATAAAACTGAGATCATGGCGGGTTTCCCCTGGTTTGGAACATGGGGTCGCGACACCTTTATCGCGCTGCCCGGTGTAACATTAAGCAGAGGTGATGAAACGAGTTTTAAGGCTGTTATCGACACGATGATTTCTACAATGAGAGGCCCTCTTTTTCCCAATATCGGAAAAAATAACCAGCCTGACTATGAGTCTGTAGATTCTCCACTTTGGTTTTTTTGGTGTCTTCAGCAATATTCAACTTTAAAGAACAATCATACCGAAATCTGGAAGAAATACAAAAAAGTACTTTTAACAATTCTGGAAGGTTATCGTGAAGGCACTGAATACAACATCAGGATGCTTGACAATTGTCTGATAACTGCCGGTGGCCCGGGAATGGCACTTACCTGGATGGATGTTTTCAACAATGGAAAACCAATCACGCCACGTTCAGGAATGGCTGTAGAAGTAAATGCATTGTGGTACAATGCGGTTTGCTACGCTGTTCAATTGGCTGAATTTTCAGATGACACCAGCTTTTTAAATGAGTGGAAATCTGTCCCGGAAAAAATAAAAGCTTCTTTCCTTGAAACCTTCTGGGATGAGAAAAAAGGGTATCTAGCTGATTATGTTTATGAAGGCATCAAAGACTGGACCATTCGGCCAAACATGTTGCTTGCAGCATCAATGCCTTTCAGTCCTATTACTGAAGAAATGCAAGATGCTGTATTAAAACGGGTTAAATCAGATTTACTAACCGACAGAGGTCTTCGTTCGCTCACACCAACGCATCCATTGTATAAAGGAGTTTACGCCGGAAATCAAACAGAGCGCCATCTGGCCTATCATCAGGGCACTGTTTTTCCATGGCTTATATCTCACTTCAGCGAAGCATGGCTGAAACTTCAAGGCAAATCAGGGCTATCATTTATTGAAGATATTTATGCCAGTTTTGAACCAGTTGTCTTTGAAGCCGGACTTGGGTCTGTTTCAGAAATATTTGATGGCGATCCGCCGCACGAATCAAGAGGTGCTATTTCGCAGGCCTGGAGTATTTCAGCTCTGATAAGGATAAAAGAGTTGATAGAAAAAACTAAAACTAGCAAATAAATCAAACACAGCGCATAACATGAAGGTATTAATGTTTGGATGGGAATTTCCACCACATATTACAGGAGGACTCGGAACAGCCTGTTTTGGTTTAACAAAAGGACTTGCAAAACATAATGTAGACATTATTTTTGTTGTTCCAAAAGCATATGGCGACGAAAGTGAAGAAGCTGTGCGCATTGTAAACGCAAGTGATGTTTCTGTAGATATCGAAAAGGAAGAGAGTAAAAATTACTGGGAAAGAGTCCAATATATGGAAATTGGCTCAAACATCATTCCCTATGTTGGCCCTGAGCAATTTGAAATCCTTCAGGAAGAGCAAAGAAAAGTTACTGAGACTTTTAAAAGCCCTGTTTTTGCTCAGAAGTATGAGTTTTCCGGAAAATATGGCACAAACCTTATGGAAGAAGTGGCGCGCTATGCCTTAGTTGGTTCAGCCGTTGCAACAAAACATGATTTTGATATTATCCATGCGCATGACTGGCTGACATATTCGGCTGGAATAGCTGCAAAAGAAACCACCGGAAAGCCACTTGTTGTTCATATGCATGCCACAGAATTTGATCGTTCAGGCGAAAACATCAATTCCGATGTCTACGCAATTGAGCGCAGAGGTATGGAAATGGCGGATAGAGTTATCACGGTCAGCAATCTCACGAAAAAGATTGTTATTGAAAAATACGGCATCGATCCAAGAAAGATTTTTACCGTACACAATGCCGTAGAACCTGTTGACAAGTCAGACCTCAATTTACCAGATAAACAGGTGAAGGAAAAGGTTGTCACATTTTTAGGGAGGATTACTTTTCAAAAAGGCCCGGAGTATTTTGTTGAGGCTGCCAGAAAAATTCTAAAACGTGATGACAACATACGCTTTGTAATGGCAGGCACAGGCGATTTGATGAACAAAATGATTTTAAGGGTTGCACAGCTTAGAATTGGACATAAGTTTCACTTTACTGGCTTCTTAAAAGGTGACGATGTGGATAAGATGTTTGCCATGACGGATGTTTTTGTTATGCCATCAATTTCGGAACCATTTGGAATTGTTCCACTCGAAGCCATGCGTTCAAACGTGCCTGTGGTCATTTCGAAACAGTCGGGTGTTGCAGAAATTCTTAAACATGCACTTAAAGTAGATTTCTGGGATGTTGACGGTATGGCGGATGCTATTTACGGCCTTTGCCATTATAATGCACTTTCGGAAACATTTATAAAATACGGCAAGGAAGAGGTTGACAACCTAAAATGGGAACATGCCGCCTTTCATGTTAAAAAGGTATACGATTCGGTTTTTTTATAAAATCATGAATCATTAAACAAGATAACAGAGGTTAAAACAATAAAGAAACGTATGAAATCTATTTGCTTTTACTTTCAGGTACATCAGCCCTTCAGGCTAAGAACCTACAGGTTTTTCGACATCGGGCGGAACCATTTTTATTATGACGAATATTTCAACAGGATGATTATGCGTAGAATAGCCGAGAAAAGCTATCTGCCTATGAATGCCATTCTGCTTGAACAAATAAAAGAATTTGGTGCCAAATTTAAAGTCAGTTTCTCTATTTCCGGCATTGCCATTGAACAGATGGAACTCTATGCACCAGAAGTTTTAGACAGTTTCCGCGCTTTGGTGAATACAGGTCAGGTTGAGATATTAGCTGAAACATATGCCCACTCACTGAGTTCACTGAAAAATCCGGAAGAGTTTAAACTGCAGGTTGCCGCACATACAGCAAAAATTCAGGAAGTGTTTGGTGTCACTCCTACAAGTTTCAGAAATACTGAACTTATTTATTCAGATACCATCGGAGCACAAGTCGCTGACATGGGCTTTAAGGTTATGTTGACTGAGGGTGCAAAGCATGTTTTAGGCTGGAAAAGTCCAAATTACATGTATGTGAATGCCATCAACCCAAAGCTCAAAGTTTTGTTGCGCAACTTCCGAATGAGTGATGATATCGCTTTTCGTTTTTCTCAGCAAAGCTGGCCTGAATGGCCCGTGACAACTGAAAAATTTGTCGGATGGCTTAATAACATCAGTCCAAAAGAAGATGTTTTGAATATCTTTCTCGATTATGAAACTTTTGGCGAACATCAATGGGCATCAACAGGAATTTTTGAATTTATGAAAAAACTGCCTGCAGCAATCCTTAGCAATACGAATTACAATTTTGCAACCCCTTCAGAACTAGCAGAAAAATTGCAGCCTGTTTCAGCAATTAAGGTTCCTTACCCGATCTCATGGGCTGATGAAGAGCGGGATATAACAGCATGGCGTGGAAACAATATGCAGGATGAGGCTTTTGAAAGATTGTATGATCTGGCTGATCGCGTTAATCAATCTGATGACGAGGATTTGAAACGTGACTGGAATTACCTGCAATCTTCAGATCATTTCTATTACATCTGTACTAAATGGTTTTCAGATGGTGATGTACATAAATATTTCAATCACTATCCATCGCCATATGAAGCCTATATTAATTACATGAATGTACTGGCAGATTTTACTATCCGTGTAAACGAAAAATCTCCAGGCACAAAAGATTTAATGGATGAACTGCTGGAAAAAGGCGCAAAAATTGGTAAAGAAATAGGCAAAACTGCAAAAGATCAACTCCAAAAAACTGCCAAATCCCTGGAAGCAAGATTTCACAAAAGTGAAAAACAAATAAAACCGGCTTTTGATGACCTGGTCCAACTCTCTGACGTGAAAATAAAAAAACTCATAAAAGATCTTGAAGCTGAGGAATTGGTTGTAGCATTGAAAGATGCAAAAGAGGAACTTGTAGAGAAGGTTTTACCTAATCTTTCAAAAAGTGCACGCAAGAGTTTCGATGAAGCAAAAGAAAAAGCTGGTCGTACAACAAAGACACAGATCAGTAAGGCACGACGTGCAATTGAAGAAAAAATGCGTGAACTGTTTTAATGTATTTTAAAATCCTATTTCTTTATAAATTTTAATCCGATACATCTCCTTTTGAGATGATGTCGGATTTTTCCAATTTTTTAATCAAATAACTAAGAATGAAAAAACCAGATTATATTTTCGAAATAAGTTGGGAAGTATGCAATATGGTTGGTGGAATATACACTGTACTATCAAGCAAGGCTAACGTTACCCGGGAAGAGTGGGGAGACAATTACATCACCATCGGACCCGATGTTTGGAAAGAAACACACAAGAACCCCTACTTTATTGAAGATTCAAGCCTTTTTAACGAATGGAGACAAAAAGCAGCGCTTAAAGGACTCAAGTTTAGGGTTGGAAGGTGGGCCATTCAAAGCAAACCTATCGCTATTCTGATTGACTTTACCCCTTTACTTTCGGAAAAAGATAAAATTTTCGCTACTTTGTGGGAAACATATCAACTTGATTCTATTCATGGTCCGTGGGATTATATTGAACCCGCAATGTTTGGTTACGCTGCCGGACAGGTAATAGAGAGTTTTTACGAAAATTTCCTTACCGGTTATGATCAGGTAGTTGCTCATTTTCATGAATGGATGACCGGCTCAGGCGTTTTATATCTAAAAAAGAACACCCCTCAGCTCGCAACTGTTTTTACAACACATGCCACTTACCTTGGCCGGTCTGTTGCCGGAAACAATCTCCCATTATATAAGGATCTTGAGACTTATAATCCTTCGGTGATGTCGAATCGACTGAATATTACCTCACAGCAATCGCTCGAAAGCCTTTCAGCGCGGGAGGCAGATGCTTTTACAACTGTAAGTGGAATTACGGCCAAAGAATGCAAGCAGTTTCTAAACAGAGTCCCTGATGTTCTAACGATAAATGGATTTGATGAAAATATTGCAGGCGATCTTGAGGTACTTAAAATAAAAAAAGAGAAATCGAGAAGTAAAATTCTGCACATAGCATCAATCCTTACCGGAACCATGTTGCCCGAATCAACATTAATGGTTATCAACAGTGGTCGCTATGAGTTTAAAAACAAAGGTATTGATCTGTTCATCGATGCTTTAGGAGATTTAAATAAAAATGAAAATCTCGACAAACAAGTACTTGCAGTAATTGCTGTTCCGGGTCACAGCAGCGGACCAAACAAAGAATTGCGCGATTGTCTCGCAGATCCGGAATGTCAAGCCGTTCAATCAGAAAAGATTACAACCCATTTCCTTTTAAATGCAGCTGACGATGCGGTGATGAAACGTATAAAGGAAGCAGGATTAACAAATGCTCCTGAGAATAAAGTCAAAATCCTTTTCGTGCCTGTTTATCTTAAAGGTGAAGATGGTATTTTCGATCTTAATTATTATGATTTTCTTGCAGCCTTTGACCTTTCTGTTTTTCCTTCATACTATGAACCATGGGGTTATACACCACTTGAAAGTATTGCATTTGGAATCCCAACTATTACTACCAGTCTGGCCGGCTTTGGTATCTGGGTCAGAAGCATTGATTTGGAAGGAAAGGCTGTTGTTGTCATTGAAAGAACCGAGGATAACAATAGTGAAGTTGTTCAGAGCATAGAGGACAATATTTTTAAATTCAGCACATATGACCTCGAAACGATTGAAATGTACCGAAATCAGGCATTCGAAATTGCTTCAAAAGCTTTGTGGAAAGATCTTATAAATAATTATAAATCAGCCTGGGATATCGCACTTCAAAAACTAAGTAGCAGAGCGCTGGTATTTATAGCTAAAAAACATACTGAAACCCTTAGACCTATTACATTGAATAAACAAGATCAGCCAACCTGGAAAAAAGTGCTTTTCCAGCCCGTATATAGCGGCGAACTTCAAAAACTTAATGAACTCTCCCAAAATCTATGGTGGTCATGGAATCATGACGCAATTTCCTTATTTGAATCGATAGATTTAAAGGCCTGGAACGACCATGAACAAAATCCAATTTCTTTTCTTGAAGACTTGTCAGTAAAGCAAATGGAAGCTTTGGAAAATGACAGCAAATTCATAGAAAGACTAACAATCGTTTATGCTAAATTTAAGAATTATCTGAAAGGTGCATCAGAAAGTTCAGATACAATTGCATATTTCAGCATGGAATATGGCCTGCACAAAAGTTTAAAAATATATTCTGGTGGACTTGGGATACTTGCAGGTGACTACCTGAAAGAAGCCAGTGATTCAGCTGCAAATCTGGTCGGAATGGGTCTTCTTTATCGATATGGGTATTTTCAGCAAGACATATCGCTTTTTGGCGATCAGGTTGCACAGTATATTCCTCAAAAATTCACTCACCTTCCGCTTGAGCCTGTAAGAGAAGAAAATGGAGATTGGGTAACTGTAAAAATTGCATTTCCCGGACGCGTTGTTATTGCCAAAGCCTGGAAAGTGCCAATTGGAAGAATACCACTTTATCTGCTTGATACCGACATTGAGGAAAATACTGCTGAAGATCGCACATTAACACATCAACTATATGGCGGCGACAATGAAATGCGTTTTAAACAGGAAATGATTTTAGGTATCGGAGGAATCAGACTTTTAAATAAGCTAGGTATAGATCCTACGATATACCATAGCAACGAAGGTCATTCAGCTTTCATCGGACTTGAAAGACTACGCGTTTTAATGGAAAAAAAACAATTCAGTTTTGAAGTTGCGAAAGAAATTATCAGAGCTTCAAATCTTTTTACAACGCATACCCCTGTTCCTGCAGGACATGATTCTTTTGAAGAACATCTGCTTAGAACCTATATGCCGCATTACGCCGACAGATTAAACATTAGCTGGGAAGATTTCATTAATCTTGGAAAGTTTAAACCGAACAACGGTGAAGAAAAATTCTCGATGAGTGTGTTGGCTACAAATTTAAGTCAGGAAGTAAACGGTGTTTCCAGGATACACGGAAGAGTTTCACGCGAAATGTTTCAACCGCTCTATCCCGGATATTTTGCCAATGAACTTCATATTGGTTATGTAACAAACGGGGTGCATTTTCCTACCTGGACTGACGCAGCATTTCAGGAATTATATTCAAAACATTTCCCGAAAGGTTTTGAACTCGATCAATCGAATGCAAGTTTATGGAGTGGAATTCAGCAAGTCGATAACGAAGAAATATGGGATATTCGCCAACAGCTTAAGGGTGAGCTTATTGCATATTTAAAATACAGAATAAAGAACGATCTTACCAAACGCCAGGAAAGTCCTATACTTATTCGCAAAACGATGGATGCACTTAATGATAAAGTGCTTATTATCGGTTTTGCAAGGAGGTTTGCAACTTACAAACGCGCGCATCTTCTTTTCGCTAATCTTGATCGTCTTAATAAAATTGTCAATAAGGATGGAAAACAAGTTCTGTTTGTGTTTGCCGGAAAAGCTCATCCAAAGGATAAAGCTGGTCAGGATCTTATAAAAAGAATCATTGACATCTCTAAGATGCCTGATTTCATTGGCAAAGTTGTTTTTATTGAAAACTACGACATGGAACTGGGCAAAAAACTCACCAGCAGTTGCGATATCTGGCTAAACACACCTACACGACCGTTGGAGGCCTCGGGTACAAGCGGTGAAAAAGCAGTGATGAACGGTGTTCTTAACTTCTCTGTTCTTGATGGATGGTGGGCCGAAGGCTACAAACCCAATGCAGGTTGGGCTATTCAGGAACAACGCACTTATGCCAACCAACAGTTTCAGGATGAGCTGGATGCAGAAACGATCTACAGTTTGCTGGAAACAGAAATTGTTCCTTCATTCTATGATCGAAATGAAAGGAATGTACCAGAAAAATGGATCAAATTCATCAAGAATAATATTGCCGAAATTGCGCCTCACTTCACAATGAAGCGAATGCTCGATGATTATTTTGAACGATATTACAACAAACTGATTGTACGTACCAATATCATCAAAGAAAGCAATTTTGAAAAAGCTGCACAAATGGCTGTCTGGAAACAAAAGGTAAAAGCCGCATGGGAAGCCATTGATGTGAAATTTATGAAAGTTCCTGATCCAACAGTCAGACCACTCAATTTTGGTGAAAACTTTGTTGCAGAAATTACTCTGAACACTGTAGGACTTGAACCAGGTGAAATTGGTATTGAATTACTTTTTGGTCGAAAACTGCATGACAAAATTGATGAAATTGTATTTATTGAAAAAATGAATATCGTCGGTTCAGGCGATGGATGGGTGCAATATCACATCAACGTACCTGTTTACAGGGCGGGTGTTTATGATTACACTTTCCGTATTTTCCCTAACCATCCTGACCTTCCGCACAGGCAAGATTTTCCGCTTGTAAAGTGGATCTAGGATTCAAATTTTAAAATTATTTACCACATTGTTCGGTCTTTTAATGCGAACAGTGTGGTATTTTTATTTGTTTACTTTTGTAATTCAAAAAAAATCATGCAATGAAAAATACAATCTTCGCGATCAGTTTTATAATATTCAGTCTATCTCAGATGAATTCAAAAGCTCAAAAGACTGATCTCATTGAAACATCTGCAGGGAAACTGGAAATTCATCATATAGGTCACTCCTCACTGATGTTCAGTTTTGACGAAAAAATTATTCACATCGATCCATACAGCAGGGTTAGTGATTACAATCAACTTCCCAAAGCTGACCTGATATTAATTACACATCAGCACAGAGACCACCTGGATACAGCAGCAATTAACAAAATTCATCAGAAAAATACCCAATACATCGTAGCGCCTGTTTGCCTTGATATGGCCAGTTTTGATGGTCAGGTTACGGTTATTGCAAACGGAGAGTCAACAGATTTTGGCAGTATAAAAATTGAAGCAGTTCCAGCGTATAACATTGTGAACAAGAGAGATAACGGAATACCCTACCACCCAAAAGGCGAAGGAAACGGCTATATTCTAAATATAGGTGATAAAAGAATTTATGTTGCCGGAGACACAGAAAACATCCCTGAGATGGCTGATTTTGGAAAAATTGATATAGCATTTCTGCCTATGAATCTCCCATTTACCATGTCGCCCGAAATGACAGCAAAAGCTGCCAAAGCCCTTCAGCCTGCAATCTTATTTCCTTACCATTATGGAAAAACGGATACAAATGAACTTGTTCAACTATTAAACAGCAGTCCTGAAATTGAAATAAGAATCCGCTAAGAATAGTTGAATTTTCAATCAAATCATTTAACGGGTAGAATCAGGTCTGATTTCTGTGCGTATAGATTCATGGCAAATAAAACTAACAAGAAAGTGAAGATATTTTTCATGCGTTTCAAAAAAAAAGACGCCTGATACGGCGTCCTTATGATTTTTAGTTTTCAGGTATATTCTTTAGAATATCTAATGTAAGATCCCAAAACTTCTGTACGGTTTCGATCTGAATTCTTTCGTCGGGTGAGTGCGCACCTTTTATTGTTGGTCCATAAGAAATCATATCCATACCCGGATATTTATCCCCAATCAAGCCACATTCCAGTCCGGCATGAATAGCCTTCACCAATGGTTCCTGATTAAACAGTCTGTTATATGAGTTCACAGTGATCTCGCGTATTGCAGATTCAGGATTTGGAGCCCATCCAGGGTAGCCATTACTTTGTTTTATTTCAGCACCGGTTAAGTCAAAGCAGGCCATCACCATATTGGCTACATCCTCTTTGGCCGATTCCACAGAACTTCTTTGACTTGTTGTAATCAGGAAGTGATCACTTTCCATCCTTACAGAAGCAAGATTTGTAGAAGTCTCAACAAAGCCCGGAATGCTTTGCGACCAGGAGATCACACCATGCGGACAAGCATAAAGGCTATTGAATAGTTTTTGCTGATCTTCTTTTACAACTACCTGTTTAACCTCTTCATCAGATTTTTCAAGATTGATTTGTAACAATGGCTCTGTTATGCTGTATTCAATCTTGATGGCTTCTGCACTTCTAAAAATAAAAGATTCAAAACCAGCTATTTTATCAGAAGGTACTAAAACCTTTGAAAAGGCTTCCCTTGCAATTGCATTTCTAAGATTACCACCCTCAATCGCAAAAAGCCGCAAATTGAATAGTTTTGAAGCTTTCCAAAGAATGCGGTTAATAATTTTATTGGCATTCCCAAGACCTTTATGGATATCATCACCGGAATGACCTCCTTTCAGCCCACTGATACGAACAGTAAATGCTGAATGATCTAAAGGTGCTGGCTCAAATTTGTAGGGTATTTTAATCACTGTGTCCTTGCCTCCGGCGCAACCAATAAAGAGTTCACCTTCATCTTCTGAATCAAGATTGAGCAATATCCTACCTTTCATAAAATTTGAATCAAGTCCGAATGCACCTGTAAGGCCTGTTTCTTCATCGATTGTAAAAAGGCATTCTATTGGGCCATGCTCAATGTTGACTGCAGCCAGAATGGCCAATTGAGCCGCTACACCTATTCCATCATCAGCACCTAATGTGGTTCCTTTTGCCTTTACCCAGCCATCAACAATCTGTACTTCGATCGGATCATTATCAAAATCATGGATTTTATCACTATTTTTTTCACAAACCATATCAACATGGCTTTGAAGGACGACTGTTTTTTTGTTTTCGTAACCGGGTGTAGCGCTTTTGCAGATAAGTACATTTCCAACTTCATCCTGTTCAAACCTCAAATTAAAACTTTTTGCAAATTCAATCAGATAATGAACTATACGCTCTTCTTTTTTTGAAGGGCGTGGTATCATTGTAATTTCTTGAAAATATTTCCAAACTGTTTTTGGTTGAAGATCTAATAATACTTCATTCATAATTAAACTTTTTTTAATTTGTACAAAGTTACTAATTCATAGTCAATATGACATCTCCAATTAAACAAATAAGAGCCGTATGTGAAGGATTTTCTTACTTCAAACAAAGGAAGGATAAAAGGAAAAAGCGGAAATAGATAAACTTACAAATAGTTTGCCATGACATCAATTAATTCGTGCTTACGGAAGGGTTTAGGAATAAACTCATTGCAACCAGCATTAAGGCAAAGTTCTCTGTCAGTATCCATTGCATAAGCCGTTTGAGCAATTATAGGGATACTGGAATTCTTTTCTCTTATTTTTCTTGTTGCAATTAATCCGTTCATTTCGGGCAAACGAATATCCATAACAATTAAGTCAATTGTTTCCTTATTTTCTAAAATCTCTAAAGCTTTGTAGCCATTATCAACATGAATAATATTTACACCTGTGCGAGAGAGATATGTTTCCAGAAGCTGAAAGTTTGATGTGGTATCTTCAACAATAAGAATTGTTTTTCCCAACCAGTTAACATGCTTATTTCTAATTGCATACCTGTCACTGCCAGGCTCAGCAACAATGATATTATCTTGGAAGGCACTCATAAAAATGTTGAAGTTTTAGGCTTGTAAAAATAGGAATTTTTATCAATTCACAGAATTTTTTAACATTTTAATTGTCATTAAGGGATCAGGACTTTTAAAAATCGCATTCCCGGCTACCAAAATATCAGCACCTGCTTCAATTAAAAGTTTCGCATTGTCAATGCCTATCCCACCGTCAACTTCAATGAGTGTTTGAAGATTCCTCTTCAGAATCATTTCTTTTAACCTTTTGATTTTATTCAAGGTTTCAGGGATAAAAGACTGTCCGCCAAAACCAGGATTTACCGACATAAGAAGCACAAAATCTGCTTCTGGAAGGATATTATCAAGCACAGAAACAGGGGTGTGTGGATTCAGCACTATCCCTGCTTTCATGTCGAGGTTTCTAATTTCCTGCAAAGTCCTGTGCAAATGAGTACAAACTTCATAATGAACTGAAAGCAGGTCAGCGCCGGCATTTTTAAAATCTTTAATAAAACGTTCGGGATGCTGAATCATCAAATGCACATCCAATGGCTTTTCAGCCTTTCTTTTTATTGCACTAATTACTGGTAAACCGAATGATATATTCGGAACAAAAATCCCATCCATCACATCGCAATGAAACCAGTCGGCCTCACTGAGGTTAACCATTTCTATATCATCTGCAAGATTCAAAAAATCTGCTGATAAAAGTGATGGTGCTATAAGTGGTTTCATATAAAGCCTTTATATTGTTTAAGAACAATTGTACTTCGGCAAAGGTAATAATATTAAATGCTTTTCAAGTCGGTTTGGTTCTAATAAGACAACGGAAAATGCTAATACAAAAATGAGATTCAATCAGGATAAAAAAAAAGCCCCTTTCGAAAAAGAGGCTGTTTGTATTATCCAAGATAACTTTTCAGTATTTTACTTCTACTGGTATGCTTTAATCTTCGGATTGCCTTTTCTTTTATTTGCCGAACCCTTTCGCGTGTAAGGTCAAACTTCTCACCAATTTCCTCGAGGGTCATTGGATAACTTCCGTTTAAACCGAAATACAATCTAATAACATCAGCTTCACGCGGTGTAAGTGTAGAAATTGCACGGTCAATTTCTTTTCTGAGAGACTCATACAACAATTCTGTTTCAGGTGTAATTGCTTCTTCACTGCGCAATACATCATACATTGTGTTGTCTTCATCCTGAATAAGCGGAGCATCCATCGAGATATGCCTTCCGGCATTCTTGAGTGATTCCTTCACTTCGTTTTCAGTAACCTCAAGAATATCGGCTATTTCTTCAGCATTGGGTTCACGTTCAAACTGTTGCTCAAGTTTTGCGTAAGCTTTGTTGATCTTATTTATTGAACCAATCTTATTAAGGGGAAGTCTTACAATACGTGACTGCTCGGCCAGCGCTTGAAGAATAGACTGTCGAATCCACCAAACTGCATAGGAAATAAACTTAAATCCGCGTGTTTCATCAAATCTCTGGGCGGCTTTTATCAAACCAAGGTTTCCTTCATTGATTAAATCGGGAAGACTTAATCCCTGATTCTGATACTGTTTTGATACAGAAACGACAAACCTGAGATTGGCTTTTGTAAGCTTCTCCAAAGCAGCCCTGTCACCTTGTTTAATTCGCTGTGCAAGTTCGACTTCTTCTTCAGCAGTAATCAGTTCAACTTTTCCGATCTCTTGCAAATACTTGTCGAGCGAAGCGGTTTCCCTGTTGGTAACCTGTTTAGTAATTTTTAGCTGCCTCATGAATACTTAAAAATTGCTTAATTTTTGGCTAGTTTTACGAAAAGAAGTTGATTTAGTTACGCTCTTGGAAACCTTCAGGTTTTGGCAATAAGGCTTTTCTCGATAACTTCATTTTATTGGTCTTTTGATCCACGCCAATGAGTTTCACCTTAATTTTGTCGCCAACCTTCAGCACACTCTCTACTGTTTCCAGTCGCTTCCACTCTATTTCAGAAATATGAAGCAATCCATCTTTTCCTGGTAAAACCTCAACAAATGCTCCAAAAGGAAGAATGCTTTTCACTGTTCCAAGATAAACTTCACCAACTTCGGGCACAGAAACTATAGCACGGATACGAGCTTTTGCCAATTCGATTGATTCTTTATTGGCCGAAACGATATCAATAATTCCAAAGTTACCTTGTTCTTCAATAACGATAACGGTGTTGGTCTCACGTTGCATTTCCTGAATAATTTTTCCACCAGGTCCAATGATAGCGCCGATAAATTCCTTATCCACAACCATTTTTTCAATTCTTGGCACATGGTCTTTATAGTCTGCACGTGGTTCTGTAATGGTTTTAGCCATTTCATCAAGTATATGCAATCTGCCTTCTCTAGCCTGTTCGAGTGCAATCTGAAGAACTTCGTAAGTGAGACCATCTACTTTAATATCCATCTGGCATGCTGTGATACCATCTTTCGTTCCGGTTACCTTGAAGTCCATGTCACCCAGGTGATCTTCATCACCAAGAATATCAGAAAGAACAGCAAATTTTCCGTCTCTTCCTTCTGAGATAAGTCCCATTGCGATACCCGCAACCGGTTTCTTCATTTTCACGCCTGCATCGAGTAAGGCAAGTGTTCCGCCGCAAACAGATGCCATTGAGGACGATCCATTCGACTCAAGAATATCAGAAACGACTCTGATCGTATAAGGATTTTCGTCACTGCCGGGAACCATGATTTTGAGGGCGCGTTCAGCTAGATTTCCGTGTCCAACTTCACGACGGCTCACACCACGATAAGGTCTGGCCTCACCTGTAGAAAAAGGAGGGAAATTGTAATGAAGCATGAAGTTTGATTTTCCTTCAATAACTGCTCCGTCAATTGTTTGCTCATCCATTTTATTGCCGAGCGTAATTGTGACGAGCGCCTGTGTTTCTCCACGTGTAAAAATTGCTGAGCCGTGTGCAGAAGGCAAGTAATCAACTTCACACCAGATTGGCCTTATTTCATTAAGTTTTCTACCATCGAGACGAATTTTCTCATTCAGGATTGCATCACGGACGGCCTTTTTCTCTACATCGTGGAAATATCTTTTTACCAGTGATTTTTTTGCATCTCTTTCTTCTTCAGGAAGACTTTCAATGAACTGATCCCTTACAGCCTGAAAAGCATCTGAGCGCTCATGCTTATTTGGATTGCCTTTAACAGCAATGTCATAACAAGGTTGGTATGCAAAAGCAGCTAAAGATTCGCGCAGAGATTCGTCATTGGTTTCATGACAATATGTTCTTTTCGGATTGGCTTTTTCAATTTTAGCAGCCAGATCAAGCTGAGCCTGACATTGCACTTTTATTGCTTCGTGAGCAATCTTAAGTGCTTCTAAATAAACGATTTCGGAAACCTCTTTTGATTCACCTTCAACCATCATGATGTTGTCGATAGTAGCGGCAACCATTAAATCAAGGTCTGCTTCCTTCAAAGCTGAAAAAGATGGATTCAATATAAACTCACCATTGATACGTGCCACTCTTATTTCAGATATGGGCCCGTTAAAAGGAATGTCGGATACTGCTATTGCTGCAGAAGCTGCCAAAGCAACGTATGCATCCGGGGCAACATCCTCTTCACCTGAAATGAGGTTAATTGTAACCATTGTTTCAGCATGATAATCGTCCGGAAAAAGTGGGCGTAAAGCACGGTCAGTCAATCGGGAAATTAAGATTTCATAATCTGAGGGGCGACCTTCTCTTTTAAAGAAACCTCCAGGAAACTTTCCTGTAGCAGCATATTTTTCTTTGTAATCTACTGAAAGTGGCATAAAATCCACATCTTCTCTTGCTTCTTTTGCCGAGACCACAGTGGCAAGAATCATTGTTTTACCAATTGTGACCACTACAGCACCATCGGCTTGCTTTGCGAGCTTTCCTGTTTCGATTGTAACCAACCTACCATCAGGCAGTTCAAACGATTGTTTAATTCCTTGAGGACTCATAAAAAATAATTAAAATTGTAATGATGTAACCTTTGAAAATGCAAAAAAAGGCAATCATTAAAATTGCCTTTAGGAGACTTTTCGAGGGTCCTGTCTTATTTACGGATACCTAACTTCTTGATGATTTCGCGGTATCTTTCGATGTCTTTTGATTTTAGATAATCAAGTAATTTCCTTCTCTTACCAACCAGTCTAACCAGTGAACGCATGGTGAACATGTCTTTTTTGTTCTCCTTGAGGTGTTCTGTAAGATGCTTGATTCTAAAAGTAAACAACGCAATCTGTCCTTCGGCAGAACCAGTATCAGTAGCTGATTGCCCGAATTCACTAAAAATTTCTGTCTTCTTTTCTGCAGTTAAATACATATGTCTTCCGTTTCAAATTTTGAGCCTGCAAAAATAGTATAATTCTATTAACTAAACAATATATTCTTCATTTTTTAATTTCACCTTTTTCTTTACTGGCATTCAATTCTGAAATCACTGTATCATAATCTGATTGTAAGGGCTCTTTCTCAAAAGCTTCTTTCTTTAATTTCTTTTCTTTTCTGGCCTTCTGATATTTTTGAACCAGCACACGAAAAAGCATACTAAAATTCAGACCTACTTCGTATACTCTTCTTACAGAAGCGTTGTTTCCAACTAATGGCACTAAAACAGAGGTAAAAACAATACTGAAAAGAACGATTGAAAAAGTTAAGTTCATAATAAATTCACCACCTACGATGCCCCGCTGGAGAGGAATCGTTGCCAAAACCGCAGCTGCAAGCCCTTTTGGAACTATAGCTGACATATAATACAAGTCAAATTTATGGTCTTCGTTATTTGGCATAGAGGCTCTTACTATAGGCACTCTTACGATGAACAATATCAACGTTATAATAAAACCTATAAAAATTGGAAGCAAATCATCAAGCCTGATCGAGATGCCAATGTAAACAAAAAAGAATGTCTTTAGTAAAAATACAATTTCACTGAAAAGCACTCTTTCAGTTTCGTTGAGTGTATCTGTTCTTTTTGCAATAATTGATTGAATGATTGGCGAAGCCAAAGAATCCATATTTGCAAGTCCGATTCCGAAAGCAAGCGCTGATATAGCACCGCTGTAGCCTAACAACTCACTGATGCCGAATATGATGAATACAAATGCAGGTGTCGTAAAAATGGAGTTATTGATATTACGGATTTTGTGTAAAACCATTGACCAGAAAAAAGCTCCGGAAAGCCCGATCAAAGTCGCAAGAATAAAAGAAGCGAAAACATTTCCTATCATCAAGCCAATATTCAACTGACCTAATTCAATTGCTTCCATGAATGCCAAAGCAAAAACGATACACAAAACATCACTGAAAGCTGATTCCAGTATCAGGACTGTTCTACTGTTTTTTCCCATCTCCAACTGACGAACAAGCGGAATAACAACTGCCGAAGATGTTCCTCCAACAATAGATCCTAGCATTAAAGAAACCAAAACGGGCAAATCAAAGGCAAGCCATCCAATCAAACCAACAACAATCATTGTGATGAAAAAATTGAGGTTTGTCAGAAGTGAAGTGCCTTTTAATGAGTTCTTTAAAGCATCAAATTTAAGCTCAGTTCCACCTTCAAATAAAATTGTGACAAGCGTTATTGTAGTAAATACAGGACCTATCATTCCAAAATCATCAATCGAAATGATATTCATAAGCGGACCTACAATGAGGCCAACCACGATCAAAAGAAGTACATCAGGAATTTTTTTCCTACTAAATATTTCAGCAAAAACGTGGGCCAAAAAAACCAGCACTCCTACTGAAACAACTGTTACTGCAATATTCATAATGTCTTTGTTTTTTTGGCAAATTTATCAAATCTTTTGACTTTAGAATTTGATTGTCCGAAACTGAATAACTCCTGAAACAAAGTTTTAGGGTTGCATGATCAGGAAAAATGCAGCGTTTGTAGTAGTTTGCAAGCTTTTTTCAACCCTTTTTCATGTCATTTGTGAAAAGCTATTGCTATAAAAAACATATTTGTTAAAATCTTGATTTCTTGAACAAAAAAATCAAGTTAAATGTTTAGTTTTGAATACAAATTAAATCAAAACAAAATGACTAAAAAAGTAGTTGTTATTGGCGCTGGCTTTTCTGGATTATCTGTTGCTTCTGTTCTGGCAAAGCATGGATTTGAGGTCGAGATAATCGAAAAACATTCCATATCAGGCGGAAGAGCAAGAAAGTTCAGCGAGCAAGGTTTTACATTTGATATGGGACCAAGTTGGTACTGGATGCCAGATGTTTTTGAGCAATTCTTTAACTACTTCGGCAAATCTGCTTCTGATTACTATGAACTTGAAAGACTCGATCCATCTTACAGTATTTATTTCGGACCAGGAGACAGAGTAGACCTCCCCGCAGATGAGCAGGCGATATACAGCTTATTCGACGCTATAGAGCCTGGCAGTGGTTTAAAGTTAAAGAGATTTTTAGAAGAAGCGGCCTTCAAATATGAGATTGGCATTAAAAAACTTGTTTTTAAGCCTTCAAAAAGTTTACTTGAATTTGCAGAATGGGATATCATGAAAAATGCACTCAGGATGCATATTCTTACTTCATTTCATTCATACATAAGGAAGTACTTCAATCACCCGAAGTTGTTAAGAATTCTTGAATTTCCTATACTTTTTCTAGGTGCCACAGCCCAAAAAACTCCTGCATTATATAGTCTTATGAACTATGGAGACATGATTTTAGGCACCTGGTATCCAAAAAACGGAATGTATAGTGTTGTTGAAGGATTCGAAAAACTTGCGCGAAGTTTAGGAGTAAAGTTCTCTTTCGATGAAGAAGTTAAAGCATTTGAGTATGGCAATAAAACCGTTAAAGCTGTTGTAACAGACAAACGGACGGTCAATGCAGATTATGTGGTTGCAAGCGCCGATTACCATCATGTGGAGCAAAAAATTCTGCCTGCACAATACCGAATGTACGACGAAAAATACTGGGACAGCCGCACAATGTCTCCATCGTCACTCATATATTATTTGGGTGTAAATAAAAAGTTGGATGACATTCTCCATCATACGCTCATTTTTAATGAAGACTTTGAAAAGCATGCCGAACAAATATATGAACAGCCTATGTGGCCCGAGAATCCATCTGTTTATTTGAGTTGTACCTCAAAAACTGATCTGACAACCGCTCCCGATGGCATGGAAAACCTGTTTGTTCTGATACCTGTTGCTCCGGGTTTGCACGATACAGACGAAATCAGGCAGCACTATTTTGATTTTTCAATCAAACGTATTGAAGATACTTTGGGCTACAAATTTAAGGACGACATTATTTATAAAAAGTTTTATTCGAACAGAGACTTTGCAACCGACTACCATGCATTTAAAGGAAATGCCTACGGATTGGCAAACACACTCAGACAAACTGCAATTTTTAAACCTTCCATGTTCAACAAAAAGCTCTCAAATCTGTTATATGTTGGTCAGCTGACAACACCAGGACCTGGGGTTCCTCCAACAATAATTTCCGGACAGGTAGCAGCAAAAGATATAATTGAACGCCAAAAAAAATCAAAATGAAAGCGCTTTATGATGATGTTTCTTTCAGGATTAGCAAACTAACGACGAAAGCTTATACTACTTCCTTTGCTTTAGGTATAAGACTTTTTGAAAAAAAGTTTCATGACCCGATCTATGCAATCTATGGTTTTGTGCGCCTGGCTGATGAAATAGTCGATTCTTTTCATGGCTACGATAAAGAGACGCTTATGGCTGAATTCAGAAAAGAAACTGAATTGGCCATCGAAAGGAAGATAAGCCTCAACCCTATTTTAAACAGTTTTCAGGAAACTGTGCATCGATATGGAATTAAATGGGCACACATCGACAGATTTCTAAAAAGCATGGAAATGGATCTAGACGAAATTGAGTACAATCAAATGCTTTATGAAGATTATATTTTAGGTTCGGCTGAAGTTGTTGGTTTAATGTGTCTGCATGTTTTTGCTGAGGGAAGCAAAGAAAAATACAAAGAGCTTGTTTATCCTGCAATGCGACTCGGTTCAGCCTTTCAGAAAATCAACTTTTTCCGTGATATGCACAACGATCACAACCATCTAGGGCGTACATATTTCCCTGGTCTCGACGTCAAAAGCTTCGATGCTGAAGCGAAGAAAAAGATTGAAGACGATATTGCAAAAGATTTCAAAGATGGTCTGGATGGCATTAAAAAACTGCCTGTGGGTGCCAGATATGGTGTTTATGTTGCTTATGTATACTATTTCAATCTCTTCAAAAAGATCAAGCGATTGAAAGCTACAAGGCTTTTGGAAGATAAGAGAATTCGCGTTCCAAACACCTCAAAATATTTACTCCTCATTACATCCTACATGCGTTTCAGGTTAAACCTTTTGTAATATGATGATTTTCTTGCTGAGTTTTATAATGCTATTTCAACCTCAAAATACAGATTTATTGAGAGAAGCCAGAAAACTTTTTTTCGAATTTGAAGAAAATAAAAATGCTCCTGTAGCTCTCTACAAATTCCTATCTGCTGAAGATACCTCAAAATCACCAGTTTTAACAGCCTACAAAGGCGTGGCAAGAGCATCAAGTGCTGATGCTGCTTTTAATCCTGCAACAAAGCTTAGCCGCTTCAATGAGGGTAAAAATCTTATCGAAAAGGCGCTAAATTTAAATCCTAAAGATGCTGAAATACGATTATTAAGGCTTAGCGTTCAGATAGGAGCTCCAATATTTCTTAATTATAGATCTAATATTGAAGAAGATAGGAGTTTAATTATCGAAAGTCTTTCGAAAAACCCTGAGCTCTTCAACGATAAAGATTTCTCGAAGAAAGTTTTAATATTTTTGCAGACCAGAACAAAACCAAGCGAAAAACAAGCAACAATTATAAAGGAATTACTGCAAAAAGTTTAATTCAACTAAAAAGAAAGATTGAAAATATGGATAAAGAATTTGTGATACTTGTAGATAATTCTGACAATGACTTAGGAGTTATGGAAAAGATGGAGGCACATGAAAAAGCTGTGCTTCACAGAGCATTTTCAATATTTATTTTTAACAGCAAAAATCAAATGCTTCTTCAGCAACGTGCTCTGAGTAAATATCATTCACCCGGATTGTGGACAAATACCTGTTGCAGCCATCCAAGGCAAGAAGAAACACTCGAACAGGCTACTTCCAGACGTTTGATGGAAGAAATGGGCATGAAATGTAACATAACCAAAGCTTTCGACTTTGTTTATAAGGCTGATGTTGGACAAGGTTTGACAGAACATGAATTTGACCATGTATTTGTGGGCTATTCTGATGAGCTTCCGGAGATAAACAGAGATGAAGTTGAAAGCTGGAAATATATGTTGCTTGAAGATGTTAAAAAGGACATGAGAAAGCATCCTGAACAATATACTGTGTGGTTCAGAATTGCTTTCGAACAACTTGAAAATTATATAAAAACCCAAAATAACTAAATACTATGAGTTGGTATATCGCTACTATTCTGGTTCTTGCGGCTTTCTTTTTCATGGAATTCGTCGCATGGTTTTCACATAAATATGTCATGCATGGTTTTTTATGGATTCTGCATAAAGATCATCATATCAGAGATGGTCGAAAATTTGAGTGGAATGATGTGTTTGCTGTAATTTTTGCCGTTCCCAGTTTCCTGTTTATCTTCACAGGCATTGAGGCAGGTTTTGACTGGAAATTCTATATCGGAGCAGGAATTGCCCTTTATGGCCTGGCCTATTTCATTTTTCACGATGTTTTGGTGCATGGCAGAGTTCCATTTCTTCAAAAATTAAGCAACAGATATCTTCGTGCAACAATCACTGCACACATGGACCATCACAAGCCAAAAGCTTACTATAATTATGGATTTCTTGTTGCGCCCATGAAGTATTACAAGGAAGAATGGGCTAAAACAAACAAGAAGAAAGCTTAAATCAAGATTCCAAAAAAAGCTGTTTCTGCTCGAAGCAGCTTTTTCTTTCTTAAAAATCACCCCAAAGGGTTTGTTCTTTAAGAATTAAATATCTGAAATGAATTGAAACAAAAAGTAACGCTACTATTTCAGTTCAAAAAGGCGGTTTTTTATTGGGTGAAGGAGAAAAAGCTTATCAAAACGACTTTCAAAATTCAGGTTTAAAATACTCATTGGAAAGTGAAACTTCTCTCCAAAACTCTTCTCATCCAATACAATAAGTAGCCAAAGAGCTTTGAATTTTTTGGATTGATAGAGAGAATACTTCTCGTCCTTTTTGGCAATAAGAACCTGTAAATAATTCATAATAAATTCATTGCCTTTGACTACAGCTTCAGATTCAGGATCATTCAGCCCAAAAATATCCTCATTCACGAGCCTCGTGATTTCGATTCCAACAGCTGTTTTTCTATTTAGATGAATTATGAAATCAGGTGATTCTGTCTGTTGAATTTTGCCTTTTGGGGCCTCATTATACAATGCATACCACAGGTCGAAATATCTTCGCTCCAATTGGCGCTTTAAAATAATTGAGTGCATCAATTATGCAAAATCTCAAAAAGATGAATCATTTTTAACTTTAATAACGCTAAAAGCTTAGAGTGTATGCCTAATGTCCAAAAAGCCCGGATATGCCATCTGTCGACCACCTACATTAATGTAAGGCTTCACCCGGAAAAGCAGATCTACAGGCTTACTATCACTGCCAGTAAGTTTAAAAGCAAGGTTCGAAATGGCGTCAGCACTTTGACCTGATAAGGCTTGAAAAAGCTCAATTTCAATGGGTAAGGGTATCACAGTGGACGAACCTGGGCCTACTTCATATCGTTGATTAATATTTCCGCTGATCAATTCCAGTCCATCAATAACAATGCTATAATCCATTCTGGACATGGCTGCAGTCTTATCATTCGGATTGTCAACTTTTACAAGAAGGTCAAATTTCAGTGGCATTTTATTGCTGAAAACTGCATTTGTGAGTTGCATTATCTGAGCCGCATTCAAATCGCTGCGCGTCATTCCTTGCCGCAAATCAATGCCTGCCAGTTTGATCCCAGACACGCCATTTACATCAAATTCACATAAACGTAATCTTTGAATTTCAGCTGTTTGCTGCAAGATGTCGCAGGATGATGTAAAACTCACAAGAAAAACAAAAAGCAAAGCTTTAAAAGCAAGTTTAAATGTTCTCATCTTTAATTGGATTTATTTTGACGTTTACGTTCGGTTTCATCCAGCAGTATCTTCCTTAAACGCAATGATCTTGGAGTAACTTCCAGATACTCATCTTCACGGATATTTTCCATAAACTCCTCAAGTGAGAAACGAATAGCCGGAATAATCATCACTTTTTCATCGGAACCTGATGCACGAACGTTGGTTAATTTCTTAGTCTTACAAACATTTACGACCATATCAGTGCCGCGTGTATTCTCTCCAATCACCTGGCCCATATATACTTCTTCGTTCGGGTTGGTGTAAAAGCGACCTCTGTCCTGCAGTTTCCATATTGAATAAGGAATAGCGAGTCCGGTGTCCAGTGAAATCAATGCCCCATTGCTGCGCATTGCTATTTCACCTTTCCATGGTTCGAAATCCTTAAATCTGTGTGCAACGATGGCTTCTCCTTCAGTTGCAGTAAGGATATTATTGCGCAACCCAATAATCCCTCTGGAAGGAATAATAAATTCAAGTTGCATTCTGTCGCCTTTGGGGTTCATTTCCAGTAATTCCCCTTTGCGTTGACTTACCTGTTCGATCACGCGGCCAGAAAATTCTTCCGGGACTAAGACTGTAAGGACTTCAATAGGTTCATGCTTTACGCCATCAATCGTTTTTATGATAACTTTTGGCTGACCAAGCTGGAATTCATATCCCTCACGACGCATAGTTTCGATGAGAATACTTAAATGAAGAATACCGCGACCAAAAACAAGCAAAGCATCTGGTGAATCTGTATCCTCAACTCTCAATGCAAGATTTTTTTCTGTTTCCTTGTAAAGACGATCACGTAAGTGACGGGAGGTTACATATTTACCTTCTTTTCCAAAAAACGGCGAGTTGTTAATTGTAAACAACATACTCATCGTAGGTTCTTCAATCCGAATCGGAGGCAAACCAACAGGATTTTCAAAATCAGCCACAGTATCGCCGATTTCAAAGTCTTCTATACCCATCAAAGCAATGATATCTCCTGCATAAACGGGTGTTTTAATGCGTTCTTTTCCCAGACCTTCAAAAGTATAGAGTTCCTTAATTATAGATTTCACTGTAGATCCGTCACGTTTAACAAGCGATACCGCCATGCCAACCTGCAAAATGCCACGTGACAAACGACCAACAGCAATTCGGCCAACATAGGAACTATAATCAAGTGATGTGATTTGCATCTGTGGTGTACCCTCTACATACTTTGTTTTAGGAATATGTTTGAGAATCATATCCAGCAAATAAGAAACATCTGTCGTTTCGCGTTCCCAATGGTCCGACATCCATCCATTTTTTGATGAGCCATAAACCGTAGGAAAGTCAAGCTGATCTTCAGTTGCACCGAGATTGAACATAAGATCAAAAACAGCCTCCTGCACTTCATCGGGTCGGCAGTTCGGTTTGTCAACTTTGTTGATAACAACAATCGGCTTGAGACCTAGCTCGATGGCTTTTCCCAAAACGAATCGTGTTTGAGGCATAGGGCCTTCAAAAGCATCAACTAATAAAAGAACACCATCTGCCATATTGAGTACACGCTCAACTTCGCCGCCAAAGTCAGCATGGCCGGGCGTGTCGATGATGTTTATCTTTGTTTCTTTATAGCGGACTGAAACGTTTTTCGAAAGGATGGTGATACCGCGCTCGCGCTCAAGGTCGTTGCTGTCGAGAATTAAATCAGTTACTTCCTGATTGTCGCGGAATAATTTTACCTGGTACAAAAGTCTGTCTACGAGGGTGGTTTTGCCATGGTCAACGTGGGCGATGATGGCGATATTTCTGATTTCGTGCATATTGTATTTTTGGAAACTTTCTGAATTTGAGGGTGCAAAATTAGTTTATTCTCCTGATGTAGCTGATTAAAAATGCTTTAATTTTGCCACACACATCATAAAAAGATGTTTTCATACCTGAATGACCGAAATTATAAAGCCTTCTGATGATCCGTGGTTTAATCTGGCAGCTGAGGAGTTTGTTGTAAAACATATTCAGGATGAAGCATTTATGCTGTGGAAGAATACAAATTGTATTGTTGTCGGTAAGCATCAGAACACGGTTGCAGAAGTTAATATGAAGTTTATTACCGAAAATGAAATTCCGGTTATAAGAAGAATCTCTGGTGGCGGAACAGTTTTTCAAGGCTATGGAAACATAAATTACAGTTTCGTTACCAACACACCTGATGGTGAAGACAAAATTAACTTCAGGAAATTTACCTCTCCGATAATTGAGTATCTCGAAGAGCTTGGGGTTAAAGCAGAACTTACAGGAAAAAGCAATCTTACTATCGATGGGTTAAAGTTTTCGGGAAATGCTGCACATCTTCGCAAAAACCGAAGCCTTCACCACGGAACAATTCTTTTTGATGCGGATCTCGAATTAGTTAATGAAGCGATTGAAGTAAATGCTTTTAACTATCAGTCAAAAGCAATAGCTTCAAACAGGGCAACTATTTGCAACATCAGGCCCATGCTTAAAGCCGACATGAAAATTGAAGCTTTTGAAGCAGGTTTTTCAAATTTTGTGACCCAAAAGTTTAATCTGCAAAATGTCAGAGGTTTTTCTGAAACCGAAACTGAAGTAATCTCGAAACTCGCAGAAGAAAAATACAAAAGCTGGGATTGGAATTTTGGATATTCCCCGGATTATTTTTTACAAAGAAAGATCGAAATTGAAGGTCAATCCCTGAACTTCAAAATGAAAGTAAGGAAAGGTGTCATCGTCGAAGTTTTATCTGAACCACAAACGAATGTTTCAGATGAAATCTGCAGAGTTCTTCTTAATATTTCGCACAGGCCAGAAAGTATTGTAAATGTCTTTTCGAGGGCTATACTTTTTTCATACTTAAACCCAAAAGACATTAACCAAATTGTAAATCAATTGTTATAAATAAAAACTAAACTCAATATCATTTTATGAAAGCACATGTAATTTTTGATCGTCTCTGGAAAGACTACACCACACAAAATCCATCTGTTCAGGCTATTTACGACCTTTTCGTTAAGGAAGGCGAAACAGTTGGAAATGACCACATAGCATTTCGGACTTTTGATGATCCACGCGTAAATATCGAAGTATTGTCAAAAGCATTTATCGCAGCCGGTTATAAATACATGGGCGATTATCATTTTGAGTCAAAACATCTATATGCCAAGCATTTTGAGCTGGATGGTCATCCAAGAGTCTTCATTTCTGAACTCATCACAAAAGATTTCAGCTCCTACCTTCAGGCAACAGTGAAAGCTTTGGTCGATAATATTCCAGCAGAAAAACTAGCATCGAACGAATTGATTTATAGCGGAAATGTTTGGGGTCAACCTTCATTTGAGATTTATGAAAAACTCAGGGAAGAATCAGAATATGCGGCTTGGCTATACGTAAACGGTTTCTGTGCAAATCACTTTACTGTAAGCATCAATGCCCTGAAAAAATATCCTTCAGTAGAAAGTGTAAACCAACTTCTGAAAGACAACGGATTCAGAATCAATGATTCAGGTGGTGAAATCAAAGGTACACCTGATGAACTGCTCGAACAATCAAGCATACGTTCAGAAATGATTCAGGTTGAATTTACTGAAGGCACAAAAGAAATTCCTGGATGTTATTATGAATTTGCTCGCAGATATCCTGATGCTGATGGCCAATTGTATTCAGGTTTCATTGCGAAATCAGCAGACAAAATTTTTGAAAGCACAGATTTGGTTGACAAAAAATCTTAAGAATTCTCCATGAACTCACTTTGGTATTTTCAGTATGTGAAGCAATTTTACTTTGCATGCTGAAATTGACGCAAAAGAAATTAAAAATATGCGTGAATCAGTAATTTACAAAAAGCTACAGCTGCTTCAAAACGATTTTGAAGGAGACATTTTTATTGATGATGCCACAAGACTGATTTATGCCACCGATGCTTCAGCATATCGCGAAAAACCTTTGGCTGTGGCACGACCCAAATCTGAAGAAGATATTTTTAAGCTCATTACACTCGCCAACGAAACGCGCACTTCACTCATTCCGCGTGCTGCAGGCACTTCTCTGGCCGGTCAGGTGGTTGGAAACGGAATTATTGTAGATATTTCGCGCTATATGACAAAAATCATTGAGCTGAATGAAAAAGAAAAATGGGTACGTGTTCAGCCTGGCGTTATACTTAATGAACTAAATAAATTTCTTAAGTCAAAAGGATTATTCTTTGGTCCCGAAACTTCCACTGCCGACTACTGCATGCTTGGAGGCATGGTGGGCAACAATGCCTGTGGTGCGCACTCCTTAATATATGGCAGCACCCGCGATCATACACTTGAAATAAAAGCGTTTTTAAGCGACGGAAGTTTGGCTGTCTTCAAGGCAGTTTCCAAAGAAGAATTTGAAGAAAAGCTGAAGCTTTCGAACCTCGAAGGTGAAATTTACAGAAATATCAATGAGGTTTTATCTGTGAAAGAGAACCAGATTGAAATTCGCAAGGAATATCCGCATGAAAGCCTGAAGAGAAGAAATACAGGCTATGCCATTGATCTTTTACTTGAAACTGAGCCTTTCACTAGAGAAAAAGAAGCTTTCAATTTCTGCAAAATGCTTGCTGGTTCTGAGGGTACACTTGCTTTCACAACCGAGATTAAGCTGAACCTTGTCCCACTCCCACCCGCTTGTAAGGCGCTGGTTTGTGTACATTTTGAAACAATCCGTCAGGCTTTGGAAGCCAATCTGATTGCACTGAAACATAATCCGGTTGCAGTAGAATTGATGGATAAACTGATTATGGATCTCACGAAAGAAAACATTGAACAAAACAAAAACCGCTTCTTTGTTCAGGGTGATCCTGGCGCATTGCTGATTGTAGAGTTTGCAGAAAATGATCTCGAGACCGTCAATAAAAAAGCTGCTGAGATGGAATCCGATATGCGCAAAGAAGGTTTTGGATATCATTTTCCACTCATAACAGGTAGTGATATCAGTAAAGTGTGGGAACTAAGAAAAGCAGGACTTGGTGTTCTTAACAATATGCCCGGAGACGCCAAACCCGTGCCGGTGATCGAGGATACTGCTGTAAATCCAGCATTTTTGCCGGATTATATTGAGGAGTTCGACAAAGTGCTGGCAAAACATGACAAAAAATGTGTCTATTATGCACACATCGCAACCGGCGAATTGCACCTGCGACCGGTGCTTAATCTGAAAGATCCAAATGATGTAGAACTTTTTTATACCATCGCGCTCGAATCTGCTAAACTTGTAAAAAAATACAAGGGCTCTTTGAGCGGAGAACATGGAGACGGCAGACTTAGAGGTGAGTTCATTCCAATGATGATCGGCGAAAAAAACTATGCAGTTTTGCGCAAGATCAAAAATACGTGGGATCCAAAAGGCATCTTCAATCCCAACAAGATTGTCGATACGCCAAAAATGAATACTTCGCTTCGCTACGAACCCGGTAAAAAAATCAAAGAGCTCAAAACAATTTTTGATTTTTCAAAAGACATGGGCATCTTGCGGGCTGCAGAAAAATGCAATGGGACTGCTGTTTGCAGAAAGACAGAAGTCACAGGAGGAACAATGTGTCCTTCCTACATGGCCACACGCAACGAGAGTGACAGTACAAGAGCCAGAGCAAATATTTTACGTGAGTTTCTGACCAACTCCGAAAAAGCCAATCCATTTGATCATAAAGAGATCTACGAGGTGATGGATCTTTGTTTATCCTGCAAAGCATGTAAATCCGAATGCCCCAGCAGTGTGGATGTTGCAAAACTGAAAGCGGAATTTCTGCAACACTATTATGATGCCAATGGAGCCCCATTCAGATCCAAACTTATTGCAAACATAACCTCTATAAACAAACTGGGTAGTCTTGTTCCAGGTTTGACAAACTTTTTTATGACCAGCAAGCTGCTTTCACCACTGTTGATGAAAAGCATTGGGTTTGCTCCAAACAGAAGTATGCCAACGCTCTATAAAACTACCCTCGACAAATGGTTTAAAAAAACAAAATCAAACAGTAAGGATAGATTTCCAAACGGAAAAGTCTATCTCTTTAACGACGAATTTACAAGGTTCAATGACACAGAGATTGGTATTTCAGCCATACTTCTGCTGACTAAGCTTGGTTTTGAAGTCGTTATCCCTCAGCATATCGAAAGCGGCAGAACATTTCTCAGTAAGGGTTTTCTTCGAAAAGCAAAAAAAATTGCCAATAAAAATGTCAGTTTCTTAAAAGATATCATCACAGTCGAAAGCCCCCTTGTTGGCATCGAGCCCTCAGCAATACTTACTTTCAGGGACGAATATCCGGAGTTAGTAGATGAAAATTTGCGTAAGGATGCAGAAGATCTTGCTAAAAACTCTTTCACCATTGAAGAATTTATTTATCTGGCCTTTAAAAAGGGCAAAATTGATGTGAGTCTATTCAAGCAGGAAGAAAAAGAAATTCTGTATCACGGCCATTGCCAACAAAAATCAATTGCTTCAACGAAAGAAGCTCTGGCAATTTTAGGAATTCCAGCAGGTTGGAAAGTGAAAGAAATTCCTTCTGGTTGTTGTGGTATGGCCGGATCTTTTGGTTATGAGAAAGAGCATTATGATGTATCGATGAAAGTAGGTGAACTGGTTCTTTTTCCGGCGATAAGGAAAGCCAATGAAAATACCATTTTAGCTGCTTCCGGAACTTCATGTCGTCATCAGATCAAAGATGGAACCTCGCGCAAAGCCAAACACCCTGTCGAATTGCTCTATGAAGCCTTGAAATAAATATGGAAAACTGTTATTTTTTTTCAGTTCTTTTAAAAAAGCAAAATCTTTCTGAGAGCGATATCTCCATTTTTGTTAACGAATTTCATCATATAAGTGCCAGCATCATAATTATTTAAGTCTATAGTTACATTGGGCTTACCACTTATATCCTGAATTAAAATCTGTTGGCCGGTTGAACTTATCAATTGAACTTCGGAAAACTCATTAACGAGCTTAACCTGCAATATTCCACTGGAAGGTATTGGGCCAACAAATATCTGCTCCATAGATTGCTCAGCCACATTTGTACAACCAATGCACATTTCTGCGGATACAATAACGCTTGGATTCAGCGGATCATTACTGTTTATCAGAATATTTGCCTGATGCCAATATTCATTTGAAACATCTCCCGGATCGAATACTGCAGCAATTATTTGCGATTCTCCGGCAGGTATATTTCCAGATGACGGACTTAGTGACAGCCAGGTAAGGTCAGAATAAAAAGCTGCATTTCGATTCAAATATTGATTCACCTCATATATAACATTAGTATTCAAATATTCGATCTCAGTTTCCCACAAAAGATCGGCCTGCCCTGTGTTATAAATTGTAAAATGCTCTGTTCTGGTATCATTCCAATTCATTGGCAATGCTGAAATGCTGTATGTACTGAGTTCGATTTGAGGGTATGTATCAACGATTGAATCAAAAACCTTGATATTATCAATTATCCAACGGTCAATATTATTGCTGCTTTGACCACTTGCCTCAAACTTGATCCTCACTGAGGAACCGTTCAGGAATTCATCCAGGAAATAGCTTTTAGTTGTCCATGGAACATCTCCATAATTCTGAAAACTATCAATCAACATCCAACCAACGGAATTGTCAAGATAGACTTTAAGGAATTCTGTCTGTGTAGGCGTCCATTCATCGTAAAAATAATCAAACGCTAAAGTAAGCTGCCCTGATAAATCTGAAATATCGATTTGGGGACTAATGAGCGAAAAACTATAATATGTCACAATGGGGTCCCAACTGAAAACAGCGCCAGGTGCAGGATTACCAAGTACTGTTGATGATGCAATAAACCAATTTCCTGCAGATGGATCAAATGTCCAGCTGTTTGTCGAAAAGCTTCCACTGCTCCAGTCTTCAAAAAAAGGCAAATTATAGTTAGTCAGCGTATTTTGATGTGTAGGCAAGTCTGAACCTCCATCTGAGAATCCGTCCTCTCCCTTTTCCGGCAATTCACTTAAACCGGCTACGCTTCGAAATGATGATTTTATTTCGTTTGCTGGCAAATTTTGCGAAAAAACATTTGCTGAAATAATTCCGCAAAGTAAAAAGGTTAGAAAAATTGTGGCGTATTTCATAGATTCATGAGTTTTTTATGACCCAAATTTATAAAAAATTGAATTCAATCAAAAAAACATACATTTATGGTTTTGATTCCTTAAGGTTGCTTTGTATCAAACAACAATCCGATGAAATATGAATATTGCTAATCATTACCATTTACAAATGGAGGAAATTCACTGTCTTATAAATGGCATGAATGTAGAGAATCTCTTGATTTTTGGAAGACATTCATTATTTTTTTTTAATAATCACATTTTAAGATTAGATCTGTTACTTATGCACCGAGCGGAAAGGCCTGCATCTTCAAAATCTCTACTTATATTTGTAGCTGAAAATTCAATAAAAAGTTTCAACAATCCATCAGTGAAAATCCCATGAATGATATCCAATTTATTATAGACGCGCTTGTAAAGTTTAGAAACGAAAGAGATTGGGAGCAGTTTCATAACCCCAAAGATCTTGCAATGGCTCTTAGCATAGAAGCATCAGAGTTACTTGAATCATATCTTTGGAAGCCGTTCGAAGAAGCAAATCCAGAAAAAATCAAGGAAGAACTCGCCGATGTTTTTGCTTATGCTTTTTTACTGGCTGAAAAGTATAATCTAGATATAAAACAAATTGTTATGGATAAAATTAAGAAAAACGGAGAAAAATATCCAATATCCACTTCAAAAGGCAGTGCGAAAAAATACAATGAATGAAGACTATAAAGATATGCTGAACTGTGAATTATTATTTTGTCAGATATCATTTCAAGAGGAGTTCGTTATTTACAGCATCTTAAAGACTCTAATTTATTAAAATAATTACCATAAAAAACGAAAATCCTCATCGAAAACAGGAGGTCAATATAGGTCTTAAATAGCTTTTTGAATATCGTTTACAATACATTACATTCTGTCACGAAATAAACAAAACACTGCCTTTCTTTCCTAAAAACTATTATTCAATTTCAAAAACACAACCATCCAGCGCCAGATCAGTATTTTGAAACACCTTTCGCGCCTCGGCCAGCATAGGACTGAGATCGGTGTATCGTGATGAGAAATGTCCAAGCAAAAGTTTACCAACATTGGCATTTTTTGCGATTTCAGCTGCCTGAACAGAAGTGGAGTGAAAAGTGTTCTTGGCTTCTTCGGTAAGGTTTGCCATAAAAGTTGCCTCATGATAAAGCAGACTAGCACCACTGACATGTTCTACCAAAGGCTCAAAATATGCAGTATCAGTGCAATAGGCATATGATCTTGGCGGATTTACAGTAAAAGTAATTTCGCTGTGTGGTAAAGTAGTTCCATCTGAAGTAATGAAATCAGCGCCGGATTTGACAGATCTGATCAGTTCCGGAGATGGTTGATATTTTGCTACAAAATCAGCTTTTATATTGGGTTCTCCGTTCTTTTCTTTTATCAGAAAACCCCAGGTGGGAATGCGGTGCAAAACCGGAAATGAAAATAATTCAAGGTATTTCCCAGAAAACAGGCATTGAACCCCATTGGATTCAAGTGGTTGAAAGATGAGCGGAAACCGTAACTTTGTATCTGCAGCTTTTAGTTGAATATGCAAAATGTCTATCAAAGCTGGCGGACCATAAACATACATAGGTTGTGTTCTACCGATCAGATGGAGTGAACTTAAAAGCCCAATCAGTCCAAAATAATGATCTCCATGCAAATGACTTATAAGTATATGCTCAATTCTCATCGCACTGATCTTGTTTTTCTTAAGCTGGAGCTGCGTTCCTTCTGCACAATCAATTAAAACATAACTTCCGTTATACTGCAGCAACTGTGCGCTTGCAGCACGATGCAATGATGGTATGGCCGAGCCGGCGCCAAGTATAGTGAGCTTGAATGGAATCATGTGGTAAAATTAATGCTTTGTCTTTTTGACGAATGTTAATGTTTTTGAAAATGCAAACACTTCTCATGATTTCACAAATTGATTGTTTGAAGCTAATACGAAATAAACCAAAAAAAAAACAAACTTGACAACATTTTACCTCAAACTTAAACTAACTTTGGTACAATGTAAGACTTGCTTTTATAAAGTGTAACAATGAAAAGAAAACTAAAATACATCTTTCTGTTTGTCTTTTTCATAATATATTTAAAATCTTTACATTCAAGCAATTATGTATACAGTATACATCCCGAAAAAACAATAAAACAAGACTCTTTCTCTATTAACAAAGTCCGTTTGGCTACCTTAATAACTAGTGCGACAATAGCATACACCGGATCGATGGCCTATTTACAATTTGTTTGGTATAAAGATTCGGAACGCGTGCCATTTCAGTTCTATAATGATTTTCGCGGATACAATCAAATTGACAAATTTGGACATGCCTATGGTGCCTACCTTGAAAGTTACATTGGGTTTCATTCATTGCTGTGGGCAGGAGTGCCCCGCAAAAAGGCTGCAATATTTGGCGGATGTTTAGGCTTTATGCTTCAATTGCCTATTGAGATTTGGGATGGTATGTATGAAGAATGGGGCTTTTCGTGGAGCGATGTCGGTGCCAACGCATTTG
>JAGXRB010000043.1 GCA_018336075.1 Bacteroidota bacterium | reverse complement strand
AAAAAAACAAAGCTTCGAAGAAATCATTGTTCTTCCAATGTTTCCGCAATATGCTTCGTCCACCTCAGGCACTGCAAGTGAAGCCATTCTATCAGAAATCAGCCAATGGAATGTCATTCCGGGTATACGCTTCATCGGACAGTTTTACGATCATCCCGCTTATATTGAAGCCTTTGTGCAGCATGCGGCCAAATACGATCTCAACAGTTACGACCATTTTCTTTTTTCGTATCATGGCCTCCCCGACAGTCATATCAACAGAACACATCCTGAAATAAATATCCGTGTATGCAACTGCGAACAAAGCATGCCTGCCCATGGAAAATTCTGCTATAAAGCAACTTGTTACGAAACAACCCGTTTGCTGGCAAAAAAACTCGGTATCCCTGCCGACAAATATTCGGTGGCTTTTCAGTCGCGGCTCGACAAAAACTGGTTAACGCCTTTTTCAGACAAAACAATCATTGAACTTGCAAAAGCAGGAAAGAAAAAAGTACTTGTTTTTGCTCCTTCATTCGTCACCGATTGCCTCGAAACCATCATCGAGATTGGTTATGAATACGCAGAACTTTTCCACGAAAACGGCGGCGAAAAACTTGAAATGGCTGAAGGGCTCAACGATTCCAATGCTTGGGCAAATGCTTTGAAAAAGATTATAGAGGCCTGAAACTGATTAAATTTTTGAGGTCACTTTCCTGAAGATTTCGGCTTATATTACTCTTTAATAGCACATTATCCTGAATAAAATTTATGATTTTTTGCGCCAGTAGCGAATAATTAATACATAAAGCCAGACTAGATGCACGGCAAAGGCAAAGAAGTTGACCAGCAATGAATCTGGTGATTTGATTAGCTGCGTTATCCAGTAAGTGGGGAAAAACCATGATAAAACCATAAACCATTGAAGCGGTAATAAATCGGCAAAAGCAAAAATTGCCAGGGCATTCAATGCTTTTGCAAAAGTAAGCCCTTTCACTTTGTCGTCAGCGCCTGAAAAAATCAGCAATCCAATGATAGCAGCATAAAATGCCGATAAGACTGATAAAAACAAAATTGAAAACAAAGGCAATGTTCCGGGCATCATAACAATACAAGTCAGTATTGCATAAACAACGGAAAGCATCGAGGCAAACAGAAGTCTGTTTATTAAATAACCGCTTCTTCCTAAAGGTGTTACCGACATCAATTCGGCAATATTTCCATCCCGTTCGTCAATCATCATGAAACCGGTAACGATGCCCAGCATACCTGAACTTGTAATCAATACAAAAGCCAGAATATATTGTGAATAGGGCAGCACATCAAATCCGGTCTTCGTGTGAATGAAGGGTATCAGCAGCAAAACCATCAGTTTAAAAGCAGTCAGCAAAAGCAATGGTGCAATCAGCATCATAGCCATGATGGGATCACGCAAGATGCGTTTGATGTCGTTCCTGAAATGTATCAATTGTATCATAATTCCTAATCCTGATAAACGATTTTCTTTTCAAATACATGCATGGTCCAGCGCAAAAAAAGGTAATTCATGGCACTGAGGTATATCACCAGGCCGAACGCCTCATACCAGACAATGCCCATATATGCACCAAGCATCAGACGCAATGCCGCCACACTTGGCACGATGGTAAAGAGTTCCGAATAGGGAAACCCAATCAGCGAGAAACACGGCAGAATGAACAGCAACATATAAGGGATCGTTTTGAGCATATATTGATTTACAGTCTGACATCCTGCATTGATCATGATGCCACTCATCGTAAAAATACCTGAAGTTAAAATTGTTGCCAAAAACAGTAAAAGCCAGTTAACTGATTCGTAGTGACTGAAATAAGTGATAACAAATGCAGCCAATACCGAGATGAATGCCAGTGAAATCACTTTCGAAAGTATGTATTCAATCGTGCGCAAAGGAGAAACCACCATCACCATTAAAACTCCCTGAACTTTTTCAAGCATGATTATTCCGCCGATAAAAAACAGTCCCAAAACGGAAGGATCGGAGAAAACCAGGAGCGGGAGCGTAATAGACAAAATGTCTTCGGGCAAAAAAGACAAAATGATTAAATACATCATTGTAATGATCACATAAACCAGAAAAAAGCCCTGCTTTACTTGAAAGTGCATATCTGCCCAAACTGCATTCAGCATCCTCATAGCAGATTCCTCCCGGTGAGCTTAATAAAAATATCCTCCAAAGTAGCTTCGCAGCTGTGGATGGTTTTCATGTCGCCTGATTGCAGCACGTCCATAAACGCCTTGTTGCCGGCCATATTCATCATATCAACATTGAGTTCCTCCAGTTTGCCATTGCGCTGATATTCCACTTTCACCACTCTTTTGCCATGTTCGATCATTAAATCCTTCGGCGAGCCCGTAACAACAATTTGACCTTCAACAATGAAAGCTACACGGTCGCAAAGTTGCTCGGCAACAGTCATATTATGCGTTGTAAGAAAAACAGTTTTGCCTGCTGTTTTTTGCTCAAGGATAATATCTTTGATGATATGTGCATTCACGGGATCAAGGCCTGACGTAGGTTCATCAAAAAACATCAGTCTGGGATTGTGCATGATCGAACGAATGAAATTCAGGCGCATCTTCATCCCTTTCGAGAAGTTTTCCACACGCATATCCTTATCAGGCAGCAATCCGACGCGGTCGAGCAAAATGTCAGTGTTTTCCGGTTTATTTTTGTAGTAGGCACCAATCAGCGCAAGATTTTCTTTTGCAGTGAGCTTCACATAAAGGTTCGGGAAGTCAAAAGCGACGCCCACTTGCTCATAGAAGTCTTTACCCCATTGGTTTCTCTCCTTTCCAAGCACTTCAATATGTCCGGAATAGTTTCTCAGCAAACCGATAATCAGGCGTTGTGTGGTTGTTTTGCCCGCGCCGCTAGGTCCCAGAAAACCAAAAACCTCCCCTTCGTGAATATCAAATTCCATATCACGCACTGCCTGTTTTTGTGTTTTTTGATAGGTGAAATTCAAATTTCTGACTTTTATCATATTGTAATTCCTTCCATTGATGCTATTAAATTGGCGTTTTTTTGAAATGGGTTTTTAGCTGAAAGCTGTTTTTAAAAATGTCCCGGAAGCTGAAAGCCTTGATGTTATTACTTTCATCCTAAAGGCAAATGCTTTTGCAGTGATTATTCTAAAAATTTTTGTTGCGATCATTTGTTTTGACAAGTCTCACTTGAACTTTTGCTAATCAAAGATAACAGATTCCGGAGAGGGTCACAATTGGGAAGAAATATTAATCCTTAAAATCCTTCAATGACATTTTGAAGCAATCCAGAAAAAGCAAAAAAAATATGCTTCATTGGCAAGGGCAATTGCCATGAAGCATATTTGGTCAAAACAAGATTGATTGGATAAAAAACGTCCTAATTGAGCAATGTATGTCTACTCTTGATATAAAATTTCACATTCTGATTACAGAATTCCGCCTAAAACTGTTTTATGTTTTCTTTCAGGTTTGCCAGACTTAAATCAAGAAGTTCTTTTATCATGCGCGAAGTTTCTTTTCTATATAAATCTGGATCGCAAGGCAAATAATGTGAGGCACTCATGTTGTTGTGGTTTACAAAAACGATCGCTGCATAGTCTGGAATGGCTTTGCTTGCTGCTGCAGCTCCCTCTCTGAATTTGGTATCTTCGTCAAAAACAGGTTCTGAACTCCAAACACCTTTTTTCAGCGTGGTATTGATTGCTGCTTCAGTTGCTGAAAGGTTCTTTCCGAAAGCATAGTTAACACCCGACAACACCTGATTGTTGACATCGCCAAGGAGGCGCGCAAAATGGAAATTGGGTTTTCCGCTAACCTGAGAATAGCCTAAAAATTCATTGCTGAAGGTTTTCATCTGCACAAAGTAGAAAGTCATATTCACATCTGCAATTACAGCATCATTCAAATCTTTTGACAAGACGCCCGTATTGGCAAAGAATCCCTTCTTTTCTTTGCCCTTTTGTGTTTCTCTTTTAATGAAATAGTTATATCCCCTTGGTGTAACCTTCACGAATCCAATCGACTGTGCGCTATTCAGCTCACCACCTTCTTTTTTCACCCAGCCATCGAATGCACTTGTTTTTTCAGCTTCATCGGCAGAAACTATTTCGTAACCCATGTTTTTTAGTTTCTCAACATAGTCGTTGTAGGCATTTGTGGTGATTTCAAGGAAATCTTTGCTGTCGACGCCATCGAGAAACACGCCCATCGCGACATTGGTATTGCCTCTGAGTGTGCCAAGCATTTCTCCCCCCGTGGTAGATGCGCGGGCACTTCCAAAGACCTGAAAGTACACATTGAAACTATTGATGAAAATGCGCTTGGGTGCATTTTTGAATTGTTTGGTTTTAAAAGATCCATGGGTGACCACATCTTTTTCAGTAATCTGAGCCTGAACTCCGGCCCAAAGTAAAACTGCTAAGCAAAGTAAAAGTATCTTTTTCATAGTTTAATTTTTTCGCAAATCTAATGCGATGGGTATGGCAAATCCATACGCAATTCTGCGTATTTTGAAGTGTATGTAAAAGCAGCGGATTCTTCTGTAACCGCTTCAGGCTTGAAATCGGCTTTTTAGTAGATTCACTATTAACGGTTTAAATCGAAAATCCTTAGGTAAGCCGGTTGTTGGAAGCCTTGTTTATTGCTTCAACTTTGTTGTTTACCTGCAGCTTGCGGTAGATGTTTTCGATGTGTTTGCGCACTGTATGGTAACTGATCTGCAGATTGGAAGCAATTTCATCGTATGTAAGTCCGTTTTTGAGTTGCGTCAACAGTTCGAGTTCGCGGCTTGTAAGTCCGAAATCATGTTTTTCCTGTTGGTTAGAAGCAAAAGGCTGCCGGATGAGTTTGAGTGTTTTCAAAGCGATCGTCGGACTCATTGCAGCTCCGCCTGAAAGGGTATCTTTGATGGCTTCATAAATTTGTGTGGAGTCATCTTCTTTCAAAATATATCCTGAAGCGCCCGCCATGATTGCATTGAACAGATTCTCCTCGTCATCAAACATAGTAAGTATGAGCACTTTAATATGCGGGAAGTTCTTTCTTATTTCTGCCGTTGCTGTCACACCATCCATTTCGGGCATCTGAAGATCCATTAAAATAAGATCGATGTTTGATTTGGTCTTTAACTTTTTCAACAACTCCCTGCCATTTTCTGCTGTGTGTTTTATGATCACATCAGGATATTTTGTCAACCTGTCTTTCAGCGCCTGAAGCGCAAAGCTGTTATCTTCTGCTATGGCTATGTGTATTGGCATCGAATATGTTTTTAGCAAAGTTTTTAAACAAATAACTTAGTGATAGGCAAATTAACGAATTTCTGATTCTTTTTCTTCATGAAATCGCAGAAAAGTATCAACTTAAAAATCTGAGTTTTTTCTAAATATCGAAAAAGCCATTGATCGCTGTTCCCTTTTCAGGTGAAGAGGTTATTTTCAGGTCGCCTTTCAGTTCGTTTATGCGAGATTTCAGATTGGTCAGCCCAAAGCCTTCCCCGGCTGTTGATTCATCAAACCCTTTGCCATCATCGGTTATTGAAAAATGAAGCCGCTTATTTTTATCAGTTTCAATCTTTACATTGATCTTGCTGCAAGCGGCATATTTGCAGGCGTTGTTCACGCTTTCCTGAATAATTCTGAAGAGATGCGTACTTTGAATGTCGCTTATGGTTTGGTCAGTATTTCCGAAAACCTGCACTGAAATTTTTATCCCGCTATGATTCAGCGGTTTAAAAAAATCACGCAGCTGAAGCGCCAGTTCATCCACCGATACAGCCGATTTATTGAGCATCCATACCGTTCGCCTAAGTTCGCGCATGCCGGTAGAAATTACATTGCGCAAAGCCGGAACTTTTTCCTGAAACAAATTTTGCTCTGTATCCGACAGCTGTTCAAGCGATGCACTGATGAGCGTAAGATAGGAGCCGATATTATCATGCAGCTCTCTTGAAATGCGCAAACGTTCGTTTTGCAGTCGCGTTAACTCCTTTTGTTCGGCCAGTTTTAACTCCAGATTTGCTTCCCTCACCAAGGCTTCCTTTCGCTTGAACAAAGAAAACATCAAACCTGAAACAAGCAAAATGACACCGGCAGTTAAAATGAGCCAATTGTTCCGCTTTTGTATGTCAAGCTGCTTTTGTTTGATGATTTGCTGTTGTTCTAAAATGGATTTGTCCTTTTTGGCCGCCTCAAACTTAAGCATCAGGTCTGCCACCTGCTGCGCTCTCTCACGTTTTTGAATACTGTCATTTATTGTTGTGTGCTCCACCTGCATCTGATATGCCTTTTCAAAATCTCTCAGGCCATTGTATGCAAAGGCTTTTTGGCTCAGCAGATCGGCCAGATCAATCAGATTATTCGTTTCCTGCAAGAGATTTTCTGCAATGAAAATCTGCTCGAGGGCCATTTTGAAGGCTTCCTTTTTATTGTACAATATTCCCAGACTTGTATGCAAAGTAATCCGCTGTTGCATGCTCATATAATCTTTCAGCTCCGACACTTTATTATAGGTTTTGATGGCCTCATCAAAATTGTTTTGATTTTTGTACAGATTGGCAATATTAATTAGTGGATTACAAGCCGCGGAAGGATCATTGCTGATCTCGGCATGGTACAAAGCCTGATTATAATAATACATGGCGCTGTCAGCGTTGCCAAGGTTTTTGTGAGAAATGCCAATATTGTTGTAGGCTGCAGACAATGATTTCAGGCTGGCAGATTTCTGTTTCAGCTGTAGGCTTATATGATAATATTCAAGGGCTTTTTCCTCATTCTTCAGGTCGTCGGCCCAAATATTTCCCAATTGATTATACACAATGGCTTTTAGCGGGTCATCCTTGTCGCTGACTATCTCGATGGCTTTTGTGTAGATATCTATCGATTTTTGAATATCTCCCGCATGGTAATGATACAGCGCCAGATCATTCAGATTGCCTGCCATCCGCAGGCTGTCGTTCTGCGCCTCAAAATGGCTCACTGCCTTTTCGCTGATCGCAATGGCCTTTGAATAGTTACCTTTTTCGTCAGCGATATCGGCCAGTTTCGATTGAGCAACGAAATGATTCTCCCATATCTCAAGTTCGCTGAAAATAGCTGCAGATTTCTCATAAAAAGATTCAGCTTCGTCCAGTCTGCCCGTGTTTTCATAGCACCTGCCCAGCCTGAAAGCGATGATTCCGGTTTCGCGGGAATTTTCTTTCTCCTTCTGGAAAATATCGTTGTAAACAATGGCAGCATCACTATACATTCCAAGCTGATAGAGAGAATCTGCCTTTTGCATCAATTTTTCATTGGGCTGCGCACGCAGAGATGCAAACAAAAATATTTGGCAAAAGACTGCTGCCGTGAGCACAAAAAGCGGATTTCGTTGCATATCAATTTATTCTTAGCACACGAAAATAGTAATTACTGTGAAATATAGGTGGATTGTGTTTATTTGTCAGACTTTAAAACTACTTGCCCAACGAGCAAATACCCGCACTACTGCATCCATTTTCACCTTGCTTTTATATCCCATCTCTCCTGGAATTATTTTTTTCAAGGCATAAAGATAAAAAACATACCCATCAACTTCCCAGGCATGCTTGATTTTTATGGCAGTAAAATTGAAATCAAGGAAAGTCAGTTCAATTTTTTTTAAAAACCACCAAAACCATCGATAAGTACATAACACCTTTCTGGGCTCTGGTGGGGATTTAGATCAATCCAGAAAATTCGGGAACTCATCGATGGGTTTCAGGCTTGCCGGAACAGACCGCTCAGAGTCCTATTTTTTAGCGGTTTGTTGCTTTCTCATTCCTTATTCTCAATCAGTTCTTTCAATTTTTCCTTACTTGGTAAGACAGTTTGATATTTACTTGCAAAAATCTGCTCATTATTCTCAGGAAGCGTATATTGTACAACTGATTCACTTTTGTTCTGACACAGTATTAGACCTATTGTTTTATTTTCGTCTTTTAGTCGAATTTCCCGGTCATAGTAATTCACATACATTTGCATTTGTCCTATGTCCTGATGTTTTAATTCTCCAATTTTCAAGTCTATAAGAACAAATGACTTTAAAATCCTATTGTAAAAAACTAAGTCGATGCGGAAATGCTTGTCATCAAACGATATTCTTTTCTGTCTGGCAACAAAAGTAAAACCGGTTCCTAATTCCAATAAGAAATGTTCAAGTTTATCAATTAATTTTTGCTCTAAATCACTTTCAGAATAAACGGATTTTTCAGGAAGTCCTAAAAATTCAAGTATAAAAGGGTCTTTAATTGCGTCTTTTGGTTTTTCGATAACAAGTCCCTTTGCAGATAATTCTAAAACTTCACTTTTATTTCTGCTTAATGATAATCTTGTGTACAAGGCGCTATCGAATTGTCTTTGCAACTCACTATTACTCCAATTGTTTTTAATTGACTCAATTTCATAGAATTTTCTCTCATTCTCGTCATCTATACGCATCAGCTTTAAATAATGAGACCAGCTTAATCTGAATTCGTCAGACACTGTCTGACCTTTTGAGTAAGTCAGATAAAAACTTCTCATTTGTTTTAAGTTAGTTGCAGAAAATCCCTTTCCAAACTCATCAGATAGCCTTTTAGATAATGCATTAATCAGATTCTGACCATATTTTGCTTTTTCTTTACCTTGCTGTTCTTCATCCACGATTAATCTACCTATTTTATAATAAGTTTCAACCATAGTTGAATTAACTGATTGGTAAACTGTCCTATGGGCAGATTTTAATAAATCTAATATTTTCGAATAAAACGTATCTATCTGTCGATTTAAGTCATTCATAAAATCAGTTTTTATTTCAAAGATAAATTTTTATCTCGAATTGCTCTGAGTGGGTGACATGCAATAACTGCTAAAGAGTATAACCGAACTACTGCACCCATTTCCAACTTGTTTTTATGTCCCATCTTTCCTGAAATTTAATTTTCATGGCATAAAGATAAAAAACATAACCATCAACCTTGATGGCTTGCTGGATTTTTATGGCAGTAAAATCGAAATCAAAGAATGTCAGTTCAATTTTTTCTTAAAACCAGCAAAACCATCGATAAGTACATAACACCTTTCTGGACACTGGTGGGGATTTAGTTCAATCCCAAAAATTGGGGAACTCTTCGCTGGGTGATGCGCACTGCTCAAAGTTCTATTTATTAGCATGCGTAATATATTAATTTTCAGTCGATATTGATAATTTCATTATTTTCCCTTTATCAATAATCAAAACTATTTGTTTCTCAAATATATATCTCCATTCATCTTCTAAAAATCCCAAATTCTTTCCGAATCCCGCAGTAATATTGTCAGTATACCAATTAGCAAATACTTTTTTATCTATTATGTCGTTTTTACTAAAGACTCTCTTTAAAGGAATTGAGTGAAAATTACAACAGTCTTTAAGTCCAATTAAAAATAAACTATCATTTTCAATTTTCCACGTTGCAACATATTGTCTCCAACAATCCGAAGAAATGCAATTAGAATCTATTAACTTTTTTGCAATTATAGAATCAATCTCAGTTAACAAATCTAAAGGAAATTTATCAATCTAAATAGTGTCTGATTTATAAATCAATAAGTCAGGTTGCTGTTCTGTCGCTTCAAGCGTCAAAACCGCTAATAATATTGATAATGTGAATAGTATCTTCATTTTTTATTATGCATGCTAACTTTGCGCAAAAATATGCAGTTGCCGATTGTGGGCTTCTTTCCTGTCGAACCGCACCGAGGTTGAAGCGGCGCAGTATGTTTCATAATCCGAGCGAAAAACGGCAATTGACATATATTTTGCTGTTGGAACCAGTGATTTATTCATTTTTAATCATTTTCAATAACTTATCCACAAGATACTCATTGATCAGCGCTATCATGAACATAACAAATCCTAAACCTGTCATGTAGAGTTTTATTTTAGGATTTTCAATCTGGTCCTCCAAGAAAATCTTTGAAATAATCAGAATTGAGGCTCCTATGTATAAATATTTATTAATCGAGTTGCGTTTTCTTGATTTTGAAGAATCCAACCAATTTTTTAGATTATCATTATCAGCGTCCCAATCTGTCAATCTTTTGAATATCGGGATTGAATTTTTGTAATCCTTGAGATTATATAATGAACGCCCTTTTGTTGTCAAAATACTCCAGTAGGTAGTAAAGTCATTTAGATTTATTTCGAAATCAACTTTCTTTGAATCAATCAATTCTAGCAATCTATCTGCATACTTTATTGCTTTAGAGTATTTGCCCATTTTCTCAAGACTTATCACGTATTGCCCAACCAATAAGACAAAATCGTTGAAATCAGCCTTATCCTTAAAAGACAATTTATTGTCAAGTAATAACTGGTTTTTCTCATATAATCTGATTATTCCCATAGAATCATTTGGGTCAATCTCGTAAAAGTCGCTGTAAATATCTAATGCTTCTGCCATGTGTTATTTTAATCCTTATCTGCTAATTTATCTAATTGTCAGCCTGCTTTATGTTTCCAGTTTCGCTCCTATTATTATTGCCAACGAGTAAAGCCGCACTACATCACCCATTTCCACCTTGTTTTTACACCCCATCTTTCCTGGAATTTTTTTTTCAAGGCATAAAGATAAAAAACATAATCATCAACCTCCCAGGCATGCTTGATTTTTATGGCAGCAAAATTGAAATCAAGGAAATCCAGTTCAACTTTTTCTTAAAACCAGCAAAAACCGGCAAAAAGTTTATTGAGTCTTTCTGGACTCTGATGGGGATGCGCTGTATCAGGCTTGTCCAAATATAGTTCAATCCGGAAAATTCGGTAACTCATCGCTTGGTTTCAGGCTTGCCGGAAAAGACTGCTCAGATGCCTGTTTATTGGCGGTTTTTATTTATTCGTCTTCAATTTTTCTAAATCTAATATTATTTCCTCTCTTTTGTTTTATCAGGAGTTCATTAACTTTTCCGCTTTCATTCCTTTCAAAAATGAAGTCTCCTAAAAGTAGTTTTGATGAATTAAACTCGTCAGGTTTACCTTCAATTGGTTTAAGAAGTATTTTCTCAATTGAATTTTCTGCGAACAAAGAATCTTTTTGTTCGTGGATTCTGTAGGTTATTAAAAGTTCAGTATTTAAATATATTCCATTGAAATCATTTAAACCTTGCTGATAAACCATCCATGTACTGTCCTCTTTTTTTTCGGATTCCTCTCTGAATAGCCTCTTGTAATTAATTATTTGTTCTCTTGGTACAGAGTCTTTTACAAATATTTCAGCAACGGAAAATGCAGAGCGCATAATATAATTTGAACCTGAATTGCTCAGTAATACCAACCCAATATTGTGTTCTGGGTACAATATTGTTAGATTTCTAAAACCCTGAAATACACCATCGTGCCAATAACAATTATTTCCTCTTTTCACTAAACCATAAGCGTAAGGCACTTCTTTTCCTGTATTCAGGGTATCTGTTTCTAGCATTTGAATGATTAACGGATTTTTTCTAGAGTATTCTGACAATAAATATTTCGTCCAGGTAATCATATCGGTAAGATTGGAGTAGACAGAACCTGTTCCTTGAGGGCTTATGTTATCACTTGTTCGGTTATACTTATGATTTTCATACAGATATCCGTAAACTCTATTATTTATCAAGTCTGCATTGCTTCTTTGGAAAACAGTTTCAGTCATACCAGCTGGCTTAAATACATTTTGATTTATCCAGTCAAAATAACTTGTGTCAGTCACGTTAGATATTAATTGTCCTAGCAAAACATAATTTGATGAGCAATATTGAAATTCACTACCTGTCAGAAAATTCAGATTCGATTGACTCTTGATTATTTTGTAGATATTTTGATGTGTTGCAACATTGTTGAAAGTTTGTCCAGATGCAAGAAATATGTATGGCCAATCCCAAATTCCACTAGTATGATGGATTAAATTTCTAACCTGTATCGATTCCCAAAGCTTATTCTCATTTCGAATATAATTTGCAATTTCAAGACTTGGATTAATCCTTTTTTCCTGGATTAATTTTGAAATACCATAACCAGTAAATTGTTTCGACACCGAAGCTAAACTAAAGAGAGTTGAACTTGTAATTGGTATCTTATGCTCTAAGTCTGATAATCCAAAACAATTCTGGTAAACAATCTTTCCCTCCTTCACAACAGCAATTGCACAACCAGGTCTTTCCGATTCATTAAACACAGAATATAGACTATCTATTATTACATTATAATTTTTAATGGAATTCTGTGCACTTAAACCAATTGTAAGTAGAGAAAAAAGAATCAATAATTTCAGTTTTGCTATCATTTTCGTTGTCTTGTCTTCAATAATAAACGCTAACGAGCATATACCCGCACTACTGCAACCATTTCCAACTTGCTTTTATGTCCCATCTTTCCTGGAATATTTTTTTCAAGGAATAAAGATAAAAAACATAATCATCAACCTCCCAGGCATGCTTGATTTTTATTGCAGTAAAATTGAAATCAAGGAAAGTCAGTTCAACTTTTTTTAAAACCAGCAAAAAACATCTAAAAGTTTATAGCTCCATTCTGATCTCTGATGGGGATGCGCAATATCGGGCTTGTTGTGATGTCGTTGAAAGTGGAGTCATCACTGGGTTTTTAAAACCTGGGACAAACCGTGAACCAGAAATTTTTCTTGCTCAAATCTTTATGGTTGGAAATATCTTACAACCAGTTTATTGGGAACCCATTCCTTTTGTTTGGACCAAAAAACAAACTGCTTTCATCATATCAAAGCAGTTTTCAGCGCTTCACAAACTTAGCTGTCTTCACCCTTGTATCATCCGTAATTTTTATGAAATAAATGCCTTTTGGAAAAGCACTGACATCAACAACTGTTTTTGGATCAGTTATTTGGCACTGAAATAGCTGCTGACCATTAAGATTAACTATTGCAAGATTTATGCGCTTTCTATCTCCACATTTTTTTTCGATGGCAATAATGTCAGTTGTTGGATTGGGATAAAGACTAACCGAAGACTGGTCCGTTGAAATTTCGTTTGTATTAATTATAAGCTGATTTATTGGACGTCCCCAGATGCCACCATATCCTTTTACGGCAAACAACATCTCATTATTGAAAGCCAAGGCATATGTCCAGGAACCCAAACCTGTATGCTCCCAAAACCAGCTATTTTCAGATAATTTATAAACACCTGTTTCACCACAAAGGAATAAATTATTTCCGATTCGAAGAAACATTTCAAATTCCCCAAAATAACCCCCACCATAAGGAGTCCATAACTCAATCAAGCCGTTACTAACATTGCTTATATTACCGTTGGAGATGCGCTTTCTGTACACCCCACCCTTGTAAGCTGCAATAATTGTATCTCCCTTTATAGCTACTGCATTCCATTCGAAAACATATGCAGGAGGCCATAGTGTCCAGCTTAAACCCATATCAACGCTTTCAGCGATTCCGTTATTTCCTGCCACAACGATCCGGTTACCGTAAAAGTCAAAATCATATATTCCACCCACGGGACTACTTTCACATATTGTTGTCCATGTGTTGTCGCCGATCAGTCTTTTATAAATTCTGCTATTGCCGGCTGCCAGAATAACACTGTCTTTCAAACAGATTTTCATGATTTGTCCATTCGGCAAACCTTCGTTGTAGGCCGACCAGTTCAGATTGTCTTTTGCTGACCTGTAAACTCCATTTGGGGTGGAGGCATAAATCAGAGAATCTCCTGTGATTAAATGTATTATGCCATTTGACTGTAAGAGATTACTTCCGGTCCATGAAACCCCATTGTTATAAGAAACAGTCAGATCAAAAGGACCAAAGGATGAAGCGCCTGAAATAACAGTAGAATCGAAGGCAGTAACTGAAATATTTGGCTTAAAATTGCCGCTCAGTAACGTCCACTGAGGATATGCCTTCAAAACCGCTGCACAGATGAAAAAAAGTACAATTATCTTTCTCATTGTCTGGAAGTTGATAGCTTCAAAAGTACAGTTTTTTGTGCCTGTAGTCAAGCCCTTAAGCAGAAAAAAGACTCAGCTACAGTCTGCTTGAATATTCAAAGCATCCGTATAATCTGAAAGCGACTATGCAGATTTTGCGGAATATTTCTATCTCCTGCAGGAAAATCTGGCAACAGGCAATGTCAGAATCACAAAAGAGACCAAGCTGATAGAAAGACTTTGTCTTATGGATCATCTTTGTCTTGAGTTGCACTGTCAGACGTGCATATAAAAATATTTGAGAAACAATATTAGAGTGAGCACAAAAATGGTTTGGCTGTTTAGCAATCTCCTTTCAGCAGATGAAAAATAGCAAATTCGGTAAAAGATGTCGGATATTTGATCTTTTCCAAACTTGCAACAGTTTATTGGTCAGACTCCAAATCTTCTTGCCTAACTTCGTATTCTATCAGATCGCCTTCCAGTTCAGCAACTTTTATAAAACTTAGTCTTTCAAGGAGTTTTACTGCTTTTAAGTTTTGATTTGTAGTTACTGCTGCAACACGCTTTAGTCTCATATGCTTAAATCCAAAGGCAATTGCCAATGACATGGCAGACGTCATGAAACCTTTTCCTTGATATTGAGGCAACAAAACACATCCAAGTTCGCCCGACCTATTCTCAAAGCCACGATAGTAACCACAAGTACCAATGATTCTGTTTGTTATATTGTCTGCGATACCCCAATGAACTGTGTTGCCATTAAGGTAATCTTTGTTTATTTTGTCAAGCATTTCCGTGGCCTGCTTTAGTGTCGTAGCCTGAATGCCGTCATAAAACGAAATTTCAATGAGGTGTTCAACATCCTCTTTCAGGATTTGCCTCAGCGAGATTTTGTCTGCTGAGATTGTTGGGAAAATATAGTAAGGAGGCAATTTCATTTTCATTCTTTGGATATTTCAATATTAAAATAGCAGCTGATTCCTGTGAAAAATTCCTTTTAAAAAAATAAAGTTAATCAATTTTTTGGACTTTGCTCTTACATCAAGTCTGTATGTGCAAACTCTGTGCAAATAAAAAAGGGCTAAAGCTATATTTGCTTTAACCCTTTGATTTTGAAGCTCCCCCTGCTGGACTTGAACCAGCGACCCTCTGATTAACAGTCAGATGCTCTAACCAACTGAGCTAAGGAGGAGTGTTTCTCTGTTTGAGGGTGCAAAATTACACGTTTTTTCAAAGTAGCCAAATTTTTTTTCAAAAAACCTGCATCATATTTGCAAAAACACTTAGGCACAAAAAAAAAGCAGGCACCAACGGCCTGCTTTTTCTTTTCTTTTTTGGATGATTAAAGTTTAAAGGCAATGCCAAGATTGAGATAAGCGATACCAGTACCAAGTTCTCCCATTACAGCAAACTTGTCGTTGAAATAATAGCGTCCTCCTACATATCCAGAGAAAATAGCTGAACTACCTGAAGCACTAAAACCAATGGGTGTTGTTCCGATGTCCTTTACGGAAACGATGTTATACCCTAGCATTACTCCGGCGTAAGTATCAAGTTTGTCAACGAGTGGATAATGGAAAGATCCGCGTGCACCAACAATAATATTGGTGTATTTCCATCCATAAGTGCTTCCTGACCATGCGCTTTCCCATTTTGCAGAGGCATATCCAAGGTAACCGCCTACACCGATTGAACCAATGTCCAGAACATCGTCTTTAATACCATATTCCACTGAAACGGAAATCGGAGGCATTTTGTTTGTGTAGTATGAGCCTGTGTACAAACCAGATAGAAGTCCAACTCCAAGGTTAACTGCTACGTCGCCTTTCGCAAAAAGATTTTCCTGTGCTTTGAGGGTTGTTGTCAATGTGAGCAATGCCACAAAAATTGTAATGATTTTTTTCATAAGAATGTTGATTTTTTAAAGGTTGTAATTAATATGAATTAACAATTCGAGGCAAAAATAAATCTTTATACGAATTAAACAATCCACGAAAAGAAGGATTTCATATTTCTTCGTTATGATTTATTTTTGAGGTGTTAATAACAACAGCTTATTTTAATAAAAACAGCCCTTATGAAAACCCTACTTCTGACGCTTATGTCAACTATCCTGACAGCTTCTATGACACTGGCGTCAGAGACTGAAATCCAAAGAAAATCAGACTCTTGCATGTTTTTCCTGCGAGGTTCTCAAATGGACAGGGCTGCATTTTTTTCCAATGAAATCAAAACGATGGCTTTCAACATGAACGACAGTTTTGAAAAAGGCGAAGCGATGCGCATTGTTGCAAATTTTTATCTGGAAAAACCTGATTATGACTCAGCTGTTTACTATTTTGACCTTTCATCTGCAATAGCATCCCAATTACTTTCTCCCGAAAACGATCTTCTGAAGGCCCGCATCAATTTTTCATATTCGCTCATGTTCTATCGCAATGGTGATTTTGAAAAAGCGATTGAGATGCTTCTCGAAGCTGAATATATTTTTACTGAACTGAACGATAAAGATTGGATCGCTGAAACATGCAACAGATTGGGTGGGATCTATTTGGTGTTTGGAAATGCTGAGAAGGCGAAATTCTATAATCTGAAAGCCTACAATTTTGTAAAGGAATCAAGCAATGTTTCTTTGCAAAGCAAGGTGCTGAATGCCTATGGCAATTATTTGCTGGAGTCAGGAAAAGTGGATAGCGCAATGGTGCAATACGATCTTGCCATTTCTATTGCAAAAAAAAGCGGTAACAAAAAAATTATTTCTGATGCTTTATACAACAAAGCTTTTGCATTTTCAAAACAAGAAGAATATGAAAAGGTACTTCATTATTACAATGAAGCACTTGAATGGGCGCGATCAGGCAATCTCAACTACGATGTTGTTGATGCATTGTATAAATACGGCCTCACCTTGTATTATCTTGAACGTTTTGATCCGGCACGCGACAGCTTGCAGAAGGCGTTGAAAGCAGCCAAAGAAATGAAAACTCGTACACTTCAACGGAATATTTATGATGCACTGAACTTTTTGGAATACGAGACAGGAAACTATAAGACTGCTTATGAATATCTGGGCAGTTATGTAGATCTGGCGCATGAATTATTTACGGAAGATGAGCAAAAACACATCAATTATCTGCAGGCAAAATTTGAAAGCCAGAAAAAAGAAAGTCAGTTGATTATTCAGCAACAAAAAATTCGGCAACGCAATCTGATTATTCTTATCAGCCTAACATTATTGATTTCTCTTTCGGCAATAATTTTACTCATGCTGAGCCGTCACCGGAAAAAGAGGACAATTGCCAGACAGCAGATTGCGCTTGCCGAAGAGCAAGTTGCACGCTTGAAACAAGAACAAGCTTTGCTTTCAGCTCAGGCATCCATAAAAGGTGAAGAAAATGAGCGAACACGCATTGCCCGTGACCTTCACGATGGTCTTGGTGGAATGCTGTCGGGCGTTAAACTTACATTGAATCACGCCATTGGCCGTCAGGTATTGGAAGAAAATCAGGCCAATCAGTTTTACAATGTGCTCGAAATGATCGATAACAGTGTGGCTGAACTTCGCAGGATTGCCCATAACATGATGCCTGAAACACTTATCCGCTGTGGACTTCGCAGTGCTTTGGAACAATTTTGTGAGGCTGTTTCACCCAACGAAAAACCTAAAATCAGCTTTTCTTTCTTTGGTGATTTTTTCAGGCTTGAAAAGAGTTTTGAGCTGATGGTTTATCGCCTCGTTCAGGAAATGACAACAAACGCAATCAGACATGCAGAGGCTTCAGAAATAAAAGTTGAACTGATTCAAAATGAAGAATATTTAAGTATCAGGGTTATTGACAATGGAAAAGGCTTTGATCAAGAAAAATTAGAGCCCAATAAAGGAAATGGTTTAAGAAATCTTCAATCCAGAGTTGCAAGTTTTGGTGGAATGTTCGATCTTAGCGCTGAAATTGGCGGAGGCACAGAGGTGATGGCTTCGTTCGATAACATCTATCAATTTAAACAAAATGATCAGGATATTGATTGTTGAAGACCATCCTGCGATGGTTGAAGGGCTTAGAAAAATTTTATCAGAAGCTGATGAGATTACTACGCTTGACGTTGCAACAAACGCTTCAAAATGTATGGCTCATGTAAAAGGCTATACGTATGATGTTATTTTGCTCGACATTATGTTGCCCGGAAGCAATGGACTTGATCTTTGCTCCGAAATCATCAAGGTGAATCCTGAAGCAAAAATTCTTGCATTGTCCACCTACAACCAACGCTATTACATCGAAACAATGCTTCAAAACGGGGCAAAAGGCTATTTACTCAAAAACAACAGCAAGGAAGTTATTTTACATGCCATAAAAACAGTATATGCCGGAAACAACTTTCTCTGTGAAGAAGTCAAGCATATTCTTCGACAACATCCGGATCATTCACTTGCACTGTCGCGGAGAGAAATTGAGGTTTTAAGGCTTATAGCTGATGGCTTAACCAACAAAGATATTGCTGACAAGCTTTTTATCAGCCCGCTCACAGTCGATTCTCACCGAAAAAACCTGATTATAAAACTTGGCGCAAAGAATACGGCTTCTCTGATCAAAATTGCTATGTCTGAAGGGTTTGTAAGTGTTTAAAAGATTAATTAATTCAAAAAATATAATGATAGAGAACGCATCTTCTGCAAGAAATTCGCATTTGCAAAAAATCATTTCCGGACTGATTGCTGTGAGTGATTTTACCAGCGCCGACGACCTGATCGAATCGGGTTTTGTGGTTCGTTCGTCTCAGGAATTTCTTTCGGAAGACGGGCGAAAAATATTTGTTTCTGAGTACATAAAACACATGCAAAAAGTTGTTTTTATCCAAATGACAGAGGATTCCACTTCCGGGATATTGGCTCCGGAAATTCATGTCCTTGCCACTGCACCATGGGAAAAACTTATGGAATAAGAAGTGATATTTTGTTTCTTTTCTTACAGTGGAAACAAGTCAAAGGATAAAAAAATCATCTATTTCGTCATTTTAGGCCAATGATTGAATCCTATTCCTTACTTTTATGCTTTCAAACGGATAAAATTTGGCATGAAAAGACTTTACAACATTGCTTTAATCCTCACTATTTTATTGTTTTACAGCAATTTTGCCGCTTCTCAGCAACAAATTGGTGCCGTTGAGGATTTCAGTATTGTAATAACTTTTGCACAGCCTCCGGCCAATCCTCCAATAGTAAAAAAAGCACCTTTGAAGTATAACAAAGCTTTTGCCCTTATTCTCCACATGGACGATGGAAATCCGGCAGTCCACGATCAGGTGATGCCATTTTTCAAAGGACAAAATGGGAATCCGGGCCTTTTTTTTACGGAAGGAAACATACAAAACAACCAGCCATTCAAGATGGATGCTGTGCAGTTTTCCTTTACAGCCACTGGAGTCGATGTGCACAACTATGTACCTGGTTTTTTACATTGGGATAATTTAATCAATCTTTGGGCAGGTGAGTTTGGGATCGTCAACCATGGTTTAACAAACCCGCCCCAAAGCAATTCTGAGCTCGAAGTTAGGCGCAACGCAAGCTATACCAAACGTAAAACTGCCAGCGGAACCATCCCTGGTGGCTACGACATGAATGTGCACGTGATTCCTAATAACGATATTTCACAGATTCCATTTGCCAAATTGCATAATTTAGTCGTGTATCATGATGGCATCAATTCGATACAGAATCCTCTCAGGGTTGAGTCGTTGCCTTCGATTACAGGTATTGAAATTTCAAGAGGAAGTATTACTAATAATCTTTTTCAACAAGTGCAGGCCATTGCAAATCAATGCGATGAAGACAACCATTTTATAGCAAGCTTTTTCAACCATGGTTTTGGCGGAGTCGATATCACTTTTGATCAGTTTAAAGTGCAAATGAATCAGATTGCCGCTGCATATGGCCGGGCGGGTCTCAATAACATCTGGTCTGCTACTTCATCCGAAGTGTTCGAATATTTGCGGCTAAAAGAACTCATTACAGTGAACACCGAAATCAATGAAAATGTTTTGACAATTACATTTTCAGGAAACAATATACCCGACAATTTCAGATACTACGCGCTTAGCATCGTTGTGGAGGGAGAGTCGAATATCGTTGATATGGTAGTGCAGCAACCCAATGATTTTTCATCTTATTTATATTCGCAAAACAGGGCGTTAATCAATATGAAATGGAATGGAAGAGCGATTCCTGTTATTGCTGAACTTGCTGAAAGCGCTGTAACTGCTGCCGAAGCTCAGGTCACTGAAGCCAATGCCCTTGTGGCAATGGATTATGTGCAGATGCTTCCGGACGGAGATTTGAAAGAGCTGCTCAGGGACCGACTTTGCGCTTTGCCCGGTATAACCTATGAGTCCGGTTTCTGCAGAAAGCTTGATTTTCTTGGGCCTGATACTGCACTTTGCTTAAACGACAGCATTATTTTCATCGCTCCCGAATCCGCGTCTTATCTTTGGAGTACGGGTGCCACCGCACGTTCTATTACTATTGTGGCTGAAGAACCTATAGAAATTTGGGCGCATGTAACTGATAACTTTGGATTTGTTATTGGCGATACCGTAAATATTGCTGTGTTGCCTTTGCCTGAAGTAATGGTTGTTCCAGATCAGGCTACAATCGATCCGGATACTGAAATACAGTTAGAGGCCTCAGGCGCGCAAAGTTATTTATGGTCAAATGGAAGTGTTGAACCTATCATTATTGTAAGTCCTGTTCAGACAACACTTTACAGTGTCACAGGTACTGGTTTGAATGGCTGTAAAGCAGTGGCTGAAGCACTTGTTGAAGTTGTATATACAACAAACATCGATTTCATGTATAATGATGTTTGCTTCGGCGACACAACTATTCTGATCGCGCTAATCGAATCAAATGATTCTGTGGTATCGATAGAGTGGGATTTGAGCGGTAACGGGCTTTTTAATGATGAAACAGGTGATACGCTTCGACTGATTTTCAATGAAGTGGGTGAAAAACTTATAGGTTTGCGCGTGAAAACACAAAGTGGCGGATTGCAAACAATCTATCACAGCATCGTAGTTGCAGATAAACCAATGGCTAGTTTTGAGGTGTCATTGCCATGTTTGGGAAAACAGACGCTTTTTACCGACAAATCAACTGTTGCTATTGGCAGTATTGCCGATTGGAGATGGTCAACCGGTGATGGCAATCTTTTCGGTGAAAAATCATTCGGATATGAATATGGTCTTATCGGGATTTATGAAATAGAACTTATAGTAGCTTCAAATTATGGCTGCAGGGATACGGTTAACTCAGTTCTGGAGATTAAGCCGCTGCCACTGATTGATCTTCGGCTTGAAGATGGCACAACCGTAAATAACAATCAGACAATTACAATGCCACGCGGAGGCACCTTAACTTTTAAAGTAAACAGCCCTTACGACAGTATTTTCTGGATTACTACGGTCATAACTGAAACTTTCAAAGTCATCAATGAGGGAAACTTTTATGTGGATGTTTTTCTTGATGGATGCAGCGACAGGCGCAATTTCAATGTTGTCGAAACCGGAGATCCTGTAAAGCCTGTTGTTGGAATTCTTAATCTTATCACACCCAATGGCGACGGGTATAACGATGTTTGGCTAATACAGGATTTAGATAAAATTTCGCCTGCACGTGTTGCCGTTTATACCAGAAGTGGTGCTATGGTTTATCAGAATAATGATTACAAAAATGACTGGAACGGATACTACAATGGCAATCCACTTCCGGAAGGAACATATTACTATGTTATTGAAGGTGAAGGCGGTACGGTTTATAAAGGCCCATTAAGTATTTTAAGATGAAAAAGGCTGTAAATAATATTTTCATTGTATTCTTGATGTTCTGGACATTCGATGCCCTTGGACAACAGTTTCCGATTTCGTCGCACTATACCGTCAACCCTTATTCACTCAACCCGGCTTTTGCAGGTGCGTCCAACAGGTCGGAATTTTTTATGAATTACCGCAAAGACTGGTCGTCTATTCCCGGCAGTCCGCAAACATACCGGATTAACGGAAACCGCCGCATATACAAAAACATGTACATAGGCGGCGAATTACTGGGCGATCAGGCAGATATTTTCTACCGTCTCAAGGCAGGATTAAGCTACACCTATCGTTTACAGATTGCTCAAGATCAATTCCTGAGTTTTGGGTTGGCAGGGCATCTTTACCAAAGTCTTATTCGTATCGACCAGACCAATGCAGATTTGGATGACCCAATTCTGAGAAATCTTGACAGGATTTTTAACACCAGCTACAATACCGGATTTGGTTTGGTTTATAATCACAATAAGCTATTCCTTGGTTTCGGAATGCCAATTATGATGCGTACAAAAGAGGCTTATCTGAGTAGCTATGAAAGTGTTTTTACTTTTGAAAGGGCATTTGATTTTTATGCAGGAAACAAATTCGATATTGATTATCGCTGGGAATTTCAACCTTCATTTGTGCTCAGAAAAACAGTGAACCAACCACTTGTGATGGACTTTTCAGGTTTATTCATTTATGAAAAGCAACTTTGGCTTGGCGCACTCTACCGAAGCACAGTGCTTTTCGGCCTTACTGCCGGTGCAAGTCTGCAAAACGGGATGCTCATCAATTACACCTATGAAGTGGGAGCTGGCGGTATTCACAACCGTTCGGGAGGAACTCATGAAATCACCATTGGTATCCGCAAGCCTGAAAATGATACACGCTACAACAAAAGCAGAAAAAAACGCAAAGATTCATCCCTCCAAGGCTACCAGGCAAAAAGCTCAGAAAAATCAACAGTGCGCCAAAAAGAAACAAGAGAGAAGCAAAGAGTTTCGAAGACAAAAACGAAAAGACAAAAAGTTGATCGTACCAGACGCAGCCCTTCAAAAATGCCTAAATACGCTCCTTATGAAAAGTTTTAGTGCTATTTTTAATGCGGTCTGAGAAAAATGTTTTCACATCTGTGAATTATGTGTTTAATAATGGGAGCTATAAAGCAATGAAAGATAAATATGACATCCACTTGAAAGTAAAACTAAAACTTCTGACAGCCTTATTGGTTTTCATGCAAATATTTTTCTGCCCGTCAGAAAAGCCATTGCTTGCTCAGGGAGTTGGTGAACCGGGGATTCAGTTTATTATGGTCAGCTTCGACCAGCCTCCATCCAATGTAACAGTGCAAAAAGCTCCGCTTCGTTACAACAAAAAGTTTGCTTTAAGCTTTCATACTGATGATGGCATTGCAGATGTTTTTACCGTCGGCTTTCCTTTTTTTACAGGCATAAATACAACTGGCACAAATCACCCTGGGCTGTTTTATACTGACGGCTGTGGAAATGACATCTCTTTCAAACTAAGTTCAGCCTTGTTTTCGTGGAGTAGGTTCAACAATGAAGATATGCACCAGCCGGGCAATGGCTATGGAACTGTTTCGTGGCCACAGCTCGAACTTATGTACCAGAATGGCTGCGGTATTTATAACCACGGTTTCACTTCAGATGCCTTTACTGATCTGCCATTTATGCGGTATTCAATTCAGCGGAACGAGAGTTTTATTCGCAGAAGGTTGCAAAACACAATTCCCGGAGGTGTCAGAACAAGAGTTTTTGTGAATCCAAATGGCGCTACAAACTATACGCCTGTTGCTTTTAATGAAGGCTACCGCGCCACCTTCCGCATGGGCGCCTCAGATGTGATTCCAAATGATGGCGTTAATGTAAATGCATTTTCAAACTGGGGCGGCAATCTGGAGCTCAACCGTCAGCTTGCTGAAAGCGTAAATGTGCAACAACTGGCCAATCAGCTTGCAGCCGTAAGCAACGATGGAGCAAATATGTGGATGCCGATATTTACGCACCGCATCATCGAAGACTATCCGCAGAACGCTTTTTTCAGTGATTTCAATTATATCGCATCCACATACGGGAAGAATGGTCAGGACAATATATGGATGACAACAGAAGAGGAAATTCTGAATTACCTGCATGTACGCGATGCGACAACGGTAAGTCATATCGTTAGCGGAACCACAATGCTCATTACTTTCTCCGGACAGATTCCAACCGACATGCGTTATTATCCTCTCAGTCTTGTTATACAGGCTGAGAATGCAAATATAACAGTCATTAACATTATAGGAGGTACAAACAATACCCATTCAGGCACCGGGCAGAACAATGCGCTTATCAATCTCAGCTGGGACGGAAAAGCCAGTGTCAACCTTTTTGAACTGGCTGAATCACATGTTGTTGTTGCAGAACAAAGTCCAACAGAATACAATGGTCTTGTTGCCATGGATTATGTTTTTATGCTGCCTGAAGGACCACAGCGTGAAGGTTTAAAAAACAGACTTTGTGCTTTAACAAGTATCAATTATGATCCGGGTTTTTGTACATCATGCGATTTCGATCTGGGTATGGATATTACGATCTGCAGCGGAACCTGCGTCACCCTTGAAGCCCCTGATGAACCTGGCTCAACTTATTTATGGAGCAGTGGTCAGACCACCTCTTCAATCACAGTTTGTCCGACCATAACCACCACTTATAGTGTTGCGATGACAACTTCAGATGGCTGTGAAGCTTCCGATACTTTGGTAGTAACCGTTTTGCCTGCCCTTGTTTTTGATCTTGGATCTGACCTAAGCGTTTGTCAGGGTGAAACAATTCTCATCAATGGCCCTGCAAGCTCAGGATACACCTATGAGTGGTTTGCAAACGGGCAACAACTTCCTGAGACTTCCTCTTCTCTTAATTTTGTGCTGAATGAAACAAGTGTTATCCGCCTTGATGTTACGACAGAAAATGGATGTGTTGGCTCCGATTCACTGACAGCAACAGCATTGCCTTCGCCGATATTTGACCTTGGATCCGATCGCACCGGCTGTTTAGGAGAGACAATCCTCATTGAAGGACCTGTTAGTGCAGTGTACAGCTATCAGTGGTTTGCAAATGGCGAACCATTGTCTGTAACCACATCTTTTTTGCAGCTTAACCTGACTGATACTGTGATGATACGTTTGGAAGTAACGAATTTCAATGGTTGTTTTGCTTCAGATTCATTGTGGGTGTATGTTTGGGATTCACCGGAAGTGAGTGTTACACCGGAATCAGTTTCACTTTGTGAAGGTTCTGCTGCTATTAATCTTACTGCATCAGCTATGTTTGCCGAAAGCCTGCTTTGGTGGAACGGAGTCACATTAACCGAAAATCAGTTTGTTCCGGATACTCCTGGAGTTTATGAATTATGGGTAAAGGCTTTCAACGGTTTTGGATGTACATCATCTGATACCTCTTTCATTACAGTATTTGAAAAACCTGTTATAACCTTACAGATTGCTGAAGGTACTTCAACTATTTGTGCCGGTGATACTATACGCCTCATTGTTAGTGCAGTGGGTGATGCTTCTCTTTTAAAAGTTGTTTGGAACGACACAGATACTATTCCGATGAATGGGCAGTCGAGTGTATTCCGGGATTTTATTCTGAGTCAATCAGCTACAATCAAAGCAACCGGTATTACTGCTGAAGGCTGTTCAGACAGCAAAACTATTTCAATAACGGTAGCATCTCCACCCATTATTTCGGTCAGTCCTGATACAGATATATGTCTGGGAGATTCATTTACGCTGCAGGCAGAAGGAGGATTGCAGTGTGTCTGGTATCAAAATGGGATTCAGATTGCCAACGGATACATCACCACAGTTTCTCCGCCAGAAACCACCACCTATGTTGCGGTTGTTAGTGGTGGAAGTCCAACTTTTTGCACAGCCTCCAAATCAGTAACTATTACCGTTCGTCCCATTCCCAATGTTGATATTACAGCTTCATCCGTTTTGGTTTGCAGTGGAGCTGCTGTAACGCTTAATGCCACAGGTGCTTCGAGCTATCTTTGGTCAGGTGGTCAGACGGGAAGTCAGATTGTTGTAAACCCTGTGCAAACAACACTTTTTGAAGTGACTGGTACATCAATTTACGGCTGCACTGCGAACGATACCCTGACAATAAAAGTGAATCCTTCACCAGATGTTTCATTTACCGGTCTTTTGCCGGTATATTGTCAGAACGACCCGCCTGCAACACTTACAGGTATTCCGGAAGGTGGGTTTTTTACAGGTCCGGGTATTGAAGCGTTGCGGTTTGAACC
>JAGXRB010000042.1 GCA_018336075.1 Bacteroidota bacterium | reverse complement strand
GCATCCCGACAAATGCTTTTGTCGGGAGGGTCGTAGGTTCGAATCCTACTGCCCCGACTTAAAGATGAAAGGTTACAGTGAAAACTGTAGCCTTTTTCTGTTTTAAGTACTTTGATTTCAATATCACATTTCAGCGCAATTACCGCTGGTGCATCCCGACAAATGCTTTTGTCGGGAGGGTCGTAGGTTCGAATCCTATCTATTCGAAGACATTTCTTTTCTGAAGTTAAGGGAGCTGGCAAACGAATTTTAACAAAACTTATCTTCGAACCATTTTAAAAGTTTTGTTTTCACCTTTGTCATTCATAAAGCAAAAAAGATACAAACCCTTTTGAAGATTCAGGTCAGAAATTATCTCATTTGAGCGTGACAGTTTTAGGTCAGAGATGATTCTTCCAGTAATGTCATAAATTAATAATCTGTCAAAATCTTCAAGATTGCCAAGGACAATCTGATCTGTAAATGGGTTCGGATATAAACTAACCATTTCTGGAGCCATATTTTCTGCTTCAAATGTCAGAATACCCCAGGTATCATTTAGAACCATGTCCTCGAAGAAGTATAAATCACGATTTATGGGCACATCCGGAAATTCTGTACCATCCCAACCTGCATTGATAAAGTATTTGTACTGATAATAGCCACCTGGAATAAATGTGATGGATTTTGTCCAGATCATGGAACTACCAACTCTGCTCAAGGTTTGCTCTTCTGGAAATAAGCCAGGTTCAAGCCAATCGAACATCGAACCGGTTATATAAACAACATCAGTCTGTGGATTGAAATCAGTGGCTGAAGTCATATCAACATTAAAAGTCAGAGAATAAAAATTATCGTATAGCCCGAAATAGTTATCGATAACCTTATCCTGATTCACCATAAAGACTCTGTTGGGATCGCCCATCCATTCTCCACCCATCCATCCAACATTAACAAAATACTTATACTCATAGTATCCCTCAATAAGCAAAATTGTTTTTGTCCAGATAAAAGTACTTTCAACACGTGACATCATTTGATTTTCCAACTGTGCTCCCGGCTCAGCCCAGGCAAACATCGATCCTGTCAGAAAAACAGTATCCTCTTCAGGATTAAAATCAATAGCCAAAGACATATCAACATTAAATGTGATTGAATACATATTTTCCAAAACACCCCAAACATTATTCAAAATGCTTTCACCTGTAATATTATACTGTCTGTTAGGCCCCGAAAGCCATTCAGCTCCATCCCATCCCTCATTTATATAATATTTGAAATGAATTATGCCTTCCAGAATGTTTAATGTTTTCGTCCAGATCATGCTGCTTCCCACACGATTCATGGTTTGAACATCAGGTTCAGAACCCGGATCAGACCACCCAAACATTGATCCTGTTAAATAAACAATATCCGTTTCCGGATCGAAATTATCTGCAGATGACATATCTACATTGAATGTTACAGCAAATTGACTTCCATAGATTGCCCAGATATCATTCAAAATAGTGTTTTGGAAAACATCGATAATCCTGTTTGGATCTCCCTGCCATTCTCCCCCGCTCCAACCATCGTTAACAAAGTATTTATACTCATGGATCCCGGCAGAAACAGTTACTGTTTTTGTCCAGATCATTGAGTTTCCCACACGGGACATTGTTTGATTTTCTGGCTGTGTTCCGGGCATGGCCCAGCTAAACATTGTTCCAGTTAGGTACACAATATCAGTTGAAGGATTAAAGCCGGTCGCTTCTGTCATATCAACATTGAATGTGGTCTCAAAGGTTTGAGAAAATCCATTAAGACCAATAACCAAAAGCAATAACACCGTGATTTTTCTGAAATGATAAATAAATTTCATAACTCATGATTTTAGGTTTAACATGGAGATTTTTAAAAAGAAAATTGATCTTAAAAATACGATAAGAATTGCCAAAATGCAAGTAATTCTCTCATAAATCATTAGATGTTATGAAGTTAGTGAAACTGCCAATTAGAATGAAAGCCTTGATAATCCAAGAAAACAGATGAAAAAAAGATCTATTTTTTGAATCATTTACTTCAAAAAATGACTTCATTATTTTCGAAAACTTAAAGAAATTTGTATTTTTACGCACATCAATAGTTTGAATAATTGAATTTAATCAAGATACACAAACACCTCTGAAAAGAATAATCATTGAAATCCGGCAATTCAAGTGAATGATGAAATTCAGCCTTGTCATGATTTCAGACACTTAAATTTTGACAGCAAAAAAAAATGAAAAAAATCATCTTAACACTATCTTTAGTTATCTCAATAGCCTTTTTGAATGCGCAACCTTTTTTCGAACAACAATTTGGAAATCTCAATCCTTTTAATGGTCTTATAATCGGTGATTATCTTTCACCAGCATTTGTCGATATAGATAACGATGGTTTGCAAGACGTTTTCTTTGGTGAATCAGGTGGCAACATTTTGTTCTATAAAAATACTGGGACTACCAATCATCCGATTTTTGAACAAAAAACAGGCGAAGCTAACCCACTTGATTCTGCGGATGCAATTGCTTATTCCAGCATAGCCTTTGTCGACATCGACAACGATGGTGATTTCGATGCGTTTATTGGAAGCGTTTGGGCTGTAATTCAGTTTTACGAAAATATCGGCGATGCATCAAATCCGGTTTTTGCTCGAAGATATGGTAATGAAAATCCTTTAGTTCATTACGAAATTGGATGGGAAGCCAAAATGAGTTTTGTGGATATAGACAATGATGGAGATTTTGATGTTTTTATAGGTGACGATTATGGCGTTGTACGCTTTTATTTGAATGAAGGCAACAGCGTTTCTCCTGTATTTGTTGAACAAACGGAAGCATTGAATCCATTGACTGGTATTTATGTAGGTGATTTTGTGACTCCAGCTTTTGCAGATATAGATAATGATGGAGATTTTGACCTTTTGCTTGGTGAGGATAGTGGGGCGCTGCACTATTATGAAAATGAAGGTACTGTTTTTGTGCCGGATTTTGTTCCAAAAACTGGCCTTGAAAACCCTTTCAATGGCATCGATCTGGGTACTGAATCAAAACCTGCCTTTGCAGATGTAGATAATGATGGTGATGCCGATCTTTTCATTGGAAACGAGGATGGACAGATGTTTTATTTTAAAAATATGACAATTCAAACGGCGTTATCCTCCTTTGCTCCAGAAGCTATTTCAATTTTTCCTAATCCAACAAATGGAGTGATTCAAATAAATACGGGTAGTATGAAAAATGTAAAAGCCAGTATATTTGACACTGCCGGCAATCTGCTATTGACTCATGAGATTGGGACAGCAGAAAGTGCAGATCATTTGTCAATCTCACATCTACCTGCAGGAATGCATTTTTTAGTGCTGGAAAGCAAAGACTTTATTTACCAGTTAAAAGTTGTAAAAATATAGAATCTGAAGTGAATCTGAATGCTTAGAAACACTGAAAAAAAAGATGATAAAAGAAAACCTTCAGGAATCTTTTCCCTTAATGTTTTTGATTGATACAAGTGTTTTCCGGATTGAATAATTTCTTCTAAAGTTAAGGGCCTCTTTGAAAATTATCAAATGACAATTTCAGATAATAGTTTTTAAAAAATAGTTTTTTGATTTTTCGTTTCGTCAAGCTTACCCAAAAATACCTCTCACAAGCCCGCCATCATGGCTGAAAGTCTGGCCAGTGGTGTATCTTGACAAAGGTGAAAGCAGCCATGCCGCAAGACTTGCCATTTCAAAAGCCTCTCCCATTTTCCCAACCGGAATCTGTTGCTCAAATGCTTCTTTTGCTTCCTCCATTGACATTCCGGTTAGTTCCGATTTCTTTTTAAAAAGTCTTTGCATTGCAGCAGTATTGTGATAGCCCGGTGCAAGTATGTTTAAGGTTATATTATTTTTTGCAAGGTCACCTGCCAAACTTTTAACGAATCCGACTACAGCCGGTCGCAGAGAATTGCTCAAAACAAGATTTTCTACAGGCTGCTTTACCGAGACACTTTCAATAAAAAGTATTCTTCCATAGTTTTGTTTAAGCAAAATCGGAACTATCTGTTGCACAAAATCCACTTTCCAGCGCAAAATTAATCTGTAAGCCTCATCCCAGTCGTTAAGTTTCGTTTCGAGAAATGCTCCTGCGGGAGGACCACCTGCATTGATCACGACACCTGAAAGATTTTTCCCTTCGCAAAATTTAATTACCTGCTGTTGAATGGAAGACTTGGTAATGTCACCATCTATAATATGTAGTTTTTTTGGATGATGAGTTTTGAAAGATTCCAAAACGTCAAGTGTTCTTGCAATGGCAAGCACCTCGGCGCCATCCTTTAAAAGTTGTTCAGCAATTGCACGGCCAAATCCGCTGCCTGCACCGGTAACGATAAAGAAACTGTCTTTTATTTTTAAGTCCATTTTTTGAGTATTTGAAGCAAAAATAGCCAATATTGCTATAAATCTTCCATAAATTGTTGCGGATCTCTTGATGTTGAAAATAAATGGGTTTAGTCTGAATTCATTAAAAAATCTAATTTGTTTGTGGACGTGCTTATAGCCTTTGTTCTTCAATGTAATTGGTCAAGTTATAAACCAGCATTTAAGCATATGCATCAAGAGTGTTTTTTTTTGGTTGAATTGATGGTCTTAAAACTTGCAATTCTTATAAAAAACAGCTTACTTTGACTTTGATTAACTTTTAGAAATTATCCTGAATCCTTTAGTTTCACAATGTATTTCATCATGAAAAAAAATCTTTGTTTTTTGCTGCTGCTTTTATCTGTTATTTCCTTTAGTGAAAAAAACACATTAAAAAGTCAGGTCATAATCAACGAGTATTCTGTTTCTAATTTAGTTGGATTTGTGGATAATTATGGCAAATATGAAGATTGGATAGAATTGTATAATTCAGGTTCACAAGCTCATAGCCTGGCAGGTTATTACTTGAGTGACAATCCAAACAGGCCTTTCAAATGGCAATTTCCTGAGGGTGTCACAATACAAGCCGGAGGGTACATAAAAGTTTGGGCTTCTGGCAGGAACGAAGTAGCAGGAGGCCATTTTCATACCAATTTTAAGCTTTCGCAAACGAAAGATGAACCGGAACATATCGTATTTTCAAGTCCATCAGGTGAAATAGTAGACCAAAAACAGCTTGAATTGACAATGAAAGAGCATTCAAGAGGGCGCTCACTTCAAAACTCAGACTGGGTCATTTTTACCACACCTACTCCAGGCTTTGTGAATTTGACAAGTGGTGTATTCACATCTTATTCTGCAAGACCACAAATGAGTGCAACCGCAGGATTTTATCCCTTTCCAATAACAATTGAGATTTCTACATTGGAACCAAATTCACAAATTCGCTACACACTTAATGGCAATGAACCTACACTCAACTCAACACTTTATACAGGTCCGATTACAATTTCTCAGACCACAATTGTAATCGCACGTACTTTCAGCAACAATCCTTCAGTTCATCCCGGGCTTCTGGAATTCAATACCTTTTTCATAGGTGCAAATCACACAATGCCTGTGATTTCGACATCTGCAAATCAACTCACCCAACTGTTAAATGGAAATCAATACCTTGAACCTTTTGGTACTTTCGAATATTTTAATGCTGAAGGAGTAAGAACTACCTATGGATATGGTGAATTCAACAAACACGGACAAGATTCATGGGTTCATAATCAACGCAGTATCGATTATGTAAGCCGCGATGAATGCGGTTACAATTATGCCATCCGTGAAGCATTGATTCCTTTGACTGACCGAAATGAATTTCAGCGGATAATTTTAAGAGCTGCTGGAGATGATAACTATCCCGGAATCGATTCAAGCGCTTTGCTGCGGGATATGTTTGTACAAAATGTTGCGTCAAAAAACGGTATGCAGCTCGATGTTCGAAAAGGTGAAAAATGTGTGATGTACGCCAATGGTCAATATTGGGGTGTTTATGGCATGCGCGAAAAAGTGGACGATCATGATTTTACAAGCTACTATTACAATCAGGATAAATACAATCTACGCTTTCTAAAACTCTGGGGAACAACCTGGGCCGAATATGGTGGTCAGGCAGCTTTTGATGATTGGTATGAGATTCGTAACTACATCAAAAATAACGACATGAGCAATCAGGATCATTTTGAATATGTGAAATCACGTTATGATTATACCAGTCTCGTGGATTATGTTATCATCAACTCATTTGTTGTTTGTTCTGACTGGATCAATTGGAATGTAGGCTGGTGGAGAGGCTTGAATCCTGAGGGAGGTCATTTGAAGTGGGCCTATATTTTGTGGGATGAAGATGCCACCTTCAATCATTACATCAATTATACCGGTGTGCCGGGAACACATCCCACCGTTTCGCCATGCTATCCAGAAGGACTAACTTCCGACCCGGGTCAGCATATATTAGTACTTAACAGATTGCGAAACAATGCCGAATTCAATCAGTATTACATTTCCCGTTACATTGATTTGTACAATACCGCCTTTCGTCCGGACGAAATTATTACTTACTTAGATGAATTAGTTGCAAAGATGACACCTGAAATGCCCCGGCATATTTTGCGTTGGGGTGGCTCAATGACACGTTGGCTAAGCAATGTTCAAAAAATAAGAAACTTTATTAACACACGTTATGCTTATCTTCCAGAAGGACTCAGAAACTGCTACAATCTAACCGGACCGTATAACTTTGAGCTTAATACTTTGCCAGCAGAAACCGGAACGATTCAAATAAATTCATTGCAAATCGATGAATATCCCTGGGAAGGATCTTATTTTGGAGGCGTTGCAGTTAAATTAAAGGCAATTCCTATCAGCACTGATTATGAATTCGACTATTGGGAACTTATAAATCATAGTGCTTTTCCAAGTGATACCAGTTCGGAAATAACTCTGTTTCCAACTGATTGGGAGAACGTTATTGCTCATTTCAGACCAAAAACTTTCTCGGATTCCCTTGTTATTAATGAGATAAATTATAATTCTGCAAGTAACTTTAATACTGAAGACTGGGTTGAACTTTACAATCCACATTCCTATGAACTTGACATTACTGGCTGGATTTTTAAAGATGAAGACGACGCTCATGAATTTATTTTTCCTGAAGGAACCATTATTGAACCCTCTGGCTATCTTGTTATCTGCAGAAATCTAAACATGTTTTCAGCTTTGTTTCCTGATGTCACAAATGTGATTGGCGAAATGAGTTTTGGATTTAGTGGAAGCGGTGAACTTTTGAGACTTTACAACAGCAATTTGACTTTGGTTGACCATGTGGAATATGATGATAAAGCTCCCTGGCCAACGGCTCCTGATGGCAATGGACCTACTTTAGAACTAATTCGCCCTGAACTGGACAACGCACTTCCTCAAAGCTGGATGGCTTCTCCAGGACATGGAAGCCCTGGTGCTATGAATAGTCAGCTTGTTTCATTGCCTCAGATTTCAGCCAAATCTAAAAGTCACTTTAGCATGCAGGTTACTCCTAATCCGGCAATTGAAAGCACAACTATAAACTTCAGCAGCAGATCTGTCATAAAAAATGGTCGGCTGGAATTATTTAACATGCTTGGAACAAGAATCAGAACCTACGATAACATCAACAATAACAGGGTTGTTGTCAATAGAAATGATTTGCTCCCGGGTGTTTACATGATTTCATTCTATGATGAAAATGGTAATCAGGCGAGTGCAAAAATTGTTTTCAAATAAGAAATTCATGTTTTCATTTTATCTTTGGCTTTTAATTTTGAGTGATTTATGGTTCAAATAATGAAAAACAAAGATTGGAAAGTTGAATGGTACACAATCATTTTTCGTCATGATACCAAAAAAGGTAGACTCTTTGATGAAATTCTGCTGGTTATTATCCTTTTGAGTGTGACTGTCGTTTTCCTCGACAGCATGAAAAGTATTCACGAAAGGTATAGATGGCTGCTGCTATCACTTGAGTGGCTTTTTACATTTCTTTTCACTATTGAGTATTTTATACGAATCATTATATCCCCCAGAAAGAAAAAGTACATTTTCAGTTTCTATGGAGTTATTGATCTTCTTTCAATTATACCAACATATTTGAGTTTGATTTTTGCAGGCACACAATTCTTGATAATCATCCGCATCCTGAGGCTGTTCAGAGTTTTTAGGATTTTAAAGCTGGTACGCTTTACCTCCGCCTCGATCTACTTGATCCATGCGCTGCAGCATTCCCGTGAAAAAATAATGGTATTTTTTGGCTCTGTATTAATCACAGTCACAATTTTAGGAACCATTATGTACATTGTAGAAGGTCCGGATTCTGGTTTTGTTAGCATTCCAACAAGTATATATTGGGCAATCGTTACTATAACCACTGTAGGATTTGGAGATATAACTCCTGTCACTCCACTAGGTCAGGTTATTGCTTCCATTCTTATGCTTACAGGTTATGCAATAATCGCAGTTCCAACGGGAATCATAACTTCAGAAATGACCCGTGATAAATCACGTAAACCTGTTCACAGCAAAGAATGCAGGCAATGTAATACTGTAACTTATGTGCATGATGCCAATTATTGCATAAACTGTGGAGAAAAGTTTGAAAAGCCTGCGCCATGATTTAGCTGATGTAACTTGAGCTACATTTTCTTACTTTTGCAGGCTAAATCATTAATTAATGAAAGATTTGAACCGGCTTACGCTGATCAAGGGATCAGTTGCAGTGGGCTTGTCAGCAATTTTATGGGGTTTCGACGGAGTGGTTTTAACACCTCAACTCTATAATCTTGACGTCGTTTATGTTGTGTTTATATTACACCTTTTTCCTTTTGCGCTGATGAATATTTTCCTTTTCAAGGAATACAAACATCTCGTAACGATGAAGCGTTCAGATCTGATCACTTTTCTTTTAATCAGTCTGTTTGGGGGTGCCATTGGCACCCTGGCAATTGTAAAAGCACTGTTTTTGCTTGATTTCAACCATTTGTCTGTGGTTGTACTTTTACAAAAACTTCAGCCCGTTTTTGCAATTGCTCTGGCAGCCATCTTGCTTAAAGAAAAACTAAAACAGCGTTATTTGCTTTGGGCTGCGATAGCTATTGTTGGCGGCTATTTTCTCACTTTCGGCTGGTCGTTCCCAGATATAAACACTGGTGAGAAAACGATTCAAGCTGCACTATTAGCATTGCTTGCAGCTTTCTCTTTTGGAAGTTCAACTGTCTTTTCAAAAAAGATCCTTTCAAACTATCATTTTGTAACTTCCACCTTTTACAGGTATGGATTCACGAGTGTGATCATGTTCATTTTTATGCTTATTGCCGGTAATTTTGCATCTTTTGAAACTACTACTACCAAAGAATGGTCTTTCATAATTCTTATTGGTCTTACAACAGGTTCGGGAGCAATCATCCTCTATTACTATGGTTTACGCAAGGTTAAAGCCATGTCAGCAACTATCAGCGAACTGATGTTTCCGATTTCAGCAGTTTTATTTGACTATTTTATTAATAAAAGCATACTCTCTCCGATACAGTGGATCGCTGCTGCGATAATGATCTATGCCATTATAAGGTTGAATGCAGCGCCAGAAAAAGTCTGATATTTAGCTTTGTTTTTTTTGAATACCTTTCGATTTTGCTTACCTTAGCAGAAAATAATAATCTAAAGTAAGAAGGAGGTCAAAATGACAAGTGAATTACAAAATGTTTATACAGGTTCAATTGTTGAAGCCACTTATCTGGTTGAACTGCTGCAGGAAAACAATATAGGAAGTATTTTAAGGGACACACTTGGTGAAAGTGTTATCGCTGGCTGGGGATCAGGGTCACCCGAAGATTCAGCTATTATTCAGGTTGAAGTGTCGCTTGCTGAAAAGGCTGTAAAAATAATTGAAGAATATTTCAGCAAAAGGTAAATTAAAATGGATCAATGTCTTCATCTTCATTTTATCGTTAATGAAGATTTAAAAAGCACCTGCGATTTTATCCCGGAAAATTATGCAGGCCAAGGTTATGTGTATGAAGTTGTAAGAGTTATTGACGGCAAAATTCTATTCCTGGAAGATCATCTGGAAAGATTTTACGAGACTTTCACACTTAAAAATATTAAATTTCCGCTTAATGAAAAGCAATTGGCCAATGCATTGAAAGTGTTGATTGCATCCAATAAAGTTGAAATCGGAAATATCAAATTTCTTGGCGGCCCACGAAATCCGGAGGCGACTTTCTGGTTTGCTGCCTGGTTTACACCTCACTCCTACCCTACACTGCAAATGTATCAAGATGGCGTTGATTTGAACATTTTTGAATATAAGCGTGAAAATCCAAATGCCAAAATATTGAGAAGCTCATTCAAAAACGAAGTCGCTAAATTGATAGAAATACATAATGTTTATGAGCTGTTACTGGCAACGGATGGAAAAATCACTGAAGGGAGCAGATCAAATATTTTTTTTATCAAAGGGCAAACGATATACACATCAAAAGCTGAAAATGTTTTGAAGGGAATAACGCGAAAAAAAATAATCGGGCTGTGTGAAAAATCAAAATTGGAATTCATTGAGAAGGACATTTTTATCGATGAATTAAATGATTTTGAAGCTGCATTTTTATCCGGTACCTCACCAAAGGTTTTAGCAATCAGCAAAATCCTTGATGTAAAAAGCTATGATACGAATAATAAAACCTTGAAAATGGTAACATCTGCATTTGATGAATCGATTGAAGCGTATCTGAAATCCTTCAAATAGAATCAAATCTGATTGTTTTGGTATATTTGTATAAAATATTCAAGTCACTGTAATGATAAGTATAAAAACTAAATACATTCTGTTTTTGATTTTGGCATGGTTTTTTAGCATTCAAAATGTTTTATGTCAGCCAACTAGCCTAGGACAAGTATGCATGAGTACAGATGAAATGAGGCTTGCTAACCTCATAAATAATCTCAGAAAACAGAACAGACTTCCTGAAATCCCACTTTCGGTTTCCCTGACTTTTGTCGCAAAAACTCATGTGGCCGACCTTCAGACCAACAAACCTGATACGAGCATCTGCAATACAGCCAGTTGGTCGGATAAAGGTCGCTGGTCACCATGCTGCTTCAACAGCTATGTGTTGAAGTATGAGTGCATGTGGGATAAGCCTAAGGAATTAACTTCGTACACTTACAGAGGATATGAGCTTTCCTATTTTGAAGAAGGAATTGTGAATGTTGACAGTGTTTTCAAATTATGGAATTCAACACCAGCTGCCAGAGATATGCTCCTAACCCGTGAAGACCATGCTGATAAAAAATGGCTCGCAATGGGTCTTGGTCTAAGTGAAAACTATGTGTCGGTTTGGTTTGGTCAGCGCGCAGACCCTGCAGGCAGGCCAAATAAATGCGATAATGATAAGCAGGAAACCTTTGCCGCCACTTTTACAAGCGAAAGAAAAGATATAACTGAGAAGTCGAATAACGCAAAATATTACATAATCTATGGGAGCTTTAATTCCAAAGCTGATGCAAATGAAGCTGTAAGACGCTATAAAAATTCAGGCTTAAAAAATGTACTAATCCTTGAAAAAGAAGGTAGATTCAGAATTGCAATCGATGTTTATGATAATCTCAAAGATGCCATGAATGCAAAAGATAGACTAAGTTCGTCCTATCCAGAGGCATGGATTTTTAAGGACTAGGAATTCTGTTTCTAAAAAGAAAGTTTTCAACATTTTTGCTGCGGATTTGTTTTCAAACAAAAAATCATGATAAACATATTTTGGTTCAGACGTGATTTGCGACTAAACGACAATCACGGATTATTCAAAGCATTGAGTGCAGGACGTAAAGTTTTGCCTTTGTTCATTTTTGACACAGATATACTTCGTAAACTTGAAAATAATAACGATGCCAGAGTCCAGTTTATTCATAATCAAATTGAAGAAATCAACAGACAGCTTCAAACTGTAGGTTCCTCGTTGTATGTGACTTATGGAAAAGTAGCGGATGTTTTTGAAGGTCTTTGTAGTAAATTTGAGATTGAACAGGTTTTTTGCAACAGTGATTATGAACCTTATGGAATTGCTAGAGATATCGAGCTGAAAAAACTTCTTGGTTTCAAAAACATTAATTTTCAATCTTTTAAAGACCATGTTATTTTTGAAAAAGACGAAGTTTTGAAACCAGATGGAAAACCTTACACTGTTTTTACACCCTATTCGAGAAAATGGAAAGAGTATTTTCAAGATAAAATGTTGAACGCTTTTCCATCTGAAAATTTCCTTAAAAATTTTATTCAAATAGAACACTCCTTACCAACTTTGGCAGAGATAGGATTTCGGTCTTCTCCGATTAAAGCTTCGGAAATAATGACCGAAAAAGAAAGGCTGCAATCATATGCAGATACAAGAAATATCCCGGCAATTGATGGCACTTCGCATGTTGGGCCACATCTGCGCTTTGGAACGATAAGTATTCGCAATTTGGTAAAGCAAGCCACTTCATCAAGTGAAACTTATCTCAATGAACTTATCTGGCGGGAGTTTTTCATGCAGATTCTTTATCATTTTCCGTACAGTGCAAATGAAAACTTCAATCCAAAATACAACCATGTTTTGTGGAGGAATAACGAGGAGGAATTCAGACTTTGGTGTGAAGGACAAACAGGCTATCCAATGGTGGATGCAGGAATGCGGGAGCTGAATGAAACAGGTCATATGCACAATCGCGTAAGAATGGTAGTAGCTAGTTTTCTGACCAAACACCTCCTGATTGATTGGCGCTGGGGCGAAGCATATTTCGCATCAAAACTTTTGGATTTTGAGTTGGCTTCCAACGTCGGCAACTGGCAATGGGCAGCTGGCACAGGTTGTGACGCCGCTCCCTATTTCAGGGTTTTCAATCCATCAGAACAGCTTAAAAAGTTTGATTCTGAAATGAAATATGTAAGGCGATGGGTGCCGGAAGTCGATGACCTAAGTTATTTGGGTAAAACCATTGTTGACCATGCTTTTGCCAGAAACAGGGCACTTGAAGCGTATAAAAAGGCGCTTGCTCAATATCAAAATTGATCCTTTGCCAAGGATAAAGCCAGGCCGTTTGATTTAGATAAATTCAAAACATTTTTTGTATTCTTATCATCTGTGCTATATTTGCCCACAGAAAATAATTGTTTCATTATGCAGAACTATACTATTGAAGAGGTTTTAAGTCCTTTTTCAAAATCAGAGTGGCTGAGTTTTCCATCAAAACTATATAAAAACGATCCTATATATGTTCGTCCATTAGATCAGGATGTGGAAAAGCTTTTTGATAAAGAAAGTAATAAAAAACTGCGAAAGGGTGATGCCATAAGATGGCTTTTGCGTGACGGTGAAAACAAAATTGTTGGAAGAATAGCCGCCTTCATTGACCCTCACACAGCTTCAAACAATGATCAACCAACAGGAGGTTGTGGGTTTTTTGATTGCATTAACGATCAGGAAGCAGCTAATATACTTTTTGAAGCTTCTAAAAACTGGCTTGAGGAGCGTGGAATGGAAGCCATGGACGGCTCTGTCAATTTTGGTGATCGCGACAACTTTTGGGGAGTGCTGGTCGATGGCTTTTCAGAACCCGTTTTCAATATGCCATACAATTTTCCGTATTATAAAGATCTGTTTGAAGCCTATGGTTTTCAAAACTACTTCAATCAGTATACTTTTCGCCGAATGGTTCATGGTGGTACCTTACGCGATAAAGTGTATGAAAAAGCTGCAAGGATTGCACAAAATCCCTTCTACACTTTTGAGAATGTAAATTGGAAAGATAGGGACAAGTATGCCAATGATTTCATGACCATCTATAATAAGGCATGGGGTGTAATTCCAGGTGTGAAAATGATTACACAGGCACACGCAATTGCCCTTTTGAATCAGATGAAACCGATACTGGACAGGCGTCTTGTTAATTTTGGTTATTATAAAGGTGAACCAATCGCCTTCTTTATCGCTGTCCAGGACTTGAATCAAATAATTTATGATTTTAATGGCAGGCTCAACTGGCTTAATAAACTGAAATTTTTGTTCAGATTAAAGGTTCAGAAAAAATGTAACAGAATTATCGGCCGAATTTTCGGAATAGTTCCCGAGCATCAGGGAAAAGGTGTGGATGGAGCTATTATTTTATATTTCAGAGAAATAGCCATGCGAAAAGGTTTCCCTTACAAAGAACTTCAGATGAACTGGATAGGAGATTTCAATCCTCCTATGATCAAAATTGTAGAGGGTATCGGAGGTGAAGTTTTTAAAACACATGTTACCTATCGCTTTCTTTTTGACAGAACAAAGCCGTTTAAACGTGCGCAAAGACAGGAAAAAGAAGAAAAGTCGTAAAATGGAAATGATTTCACAAAAAAGCCAGCTGATCAATCGATAAGCTGGCTTTTTTAATGAAATATAGGTTTCTAAGAAAGTAATTCCAACATTTTAGTTCCAATATCTGCAGGAGAATCAACGACATGAATTCCACATTCAGTAAGGATTTCCTTTTTAGCCTCTGCTGTATCTGAAACTCCACCAATAATGGCACCTGCATGACCCATCGTTCTTCCTTTTGGCGCTGTTGCACCAGCAATGAAGCCGACAACAGGTTTGTTTCCGTGTTCTTTTACCCAGTAAGCAGCTTCGGCTTCCATGCTTCCACCAATTTCACCAATCATAACAATTCCCTCTGTTTCAGGGTCATTCATGAGTAATTCAACAGCCTCTTTTGTTGTGGTTCCAATAACTGGATCACCGCCAATGCCGATTGCTGTGGTTTGTCCCAATCCAACTTTTGTCAACTGATCGACTGCTTCATACGTTAGAGTTCCGGAGCGCGAAACAATCCCTACCCTGCCCTTTGAATGAATAAAACCTGGCATAATGCCAACTTTTGCCTCTCCTGGAGTGATCACACCAGGACAGTTTGGGCCAATAAGGCGACAATCGCGGCCTTTTAAAAACTCTTTTGCTTTCACCATATCGGCTGTAGGAATGCCTTCAGTGATACAAACGATTACTTTTATACCGGCTTCAGCAGCCTCCATAATAGCATCAGTAGCAAATGCCGGTGGCACAAAAATCACACTTACATCAGCGCCTGCCTTTGCAACGGCGTCTGCAACTGTATTGAAAACAGGCTTTCCAAGGTGGTACTGACCACCTTTGCCCGGTGTCACACCACCAACGACATTGGTTCCATATTCAATCATTTGTCCGGCATGAAAAGTACCTTCACTGCCTGTAAATCCCTGAACAATAACTTTCGAGTTTTTATTTACCAGAACACTCATTTTTTTTAAATTAGGTTTATGTTTTCGATTGGCCAAAATTAAGACCTTTTGTTTAAATGCAGAAATCCTTTTTGAGTATAATACTCATTATTTCAGAAAATTTATCAAAAGAAGCCCATTGCTTTAAAAAAGGTTTACTCCGCGCGGTAAACGCGTTCACCCGAAATGTATAAAGTCAGAACTTTAGTTTCCAAAATTCTTTTTTCTTCTGTCTCCATAATGTCCTGATTCAGGATTACGAAATCAGCAAACTTTCCAGATTCAATACTTCCTTTTTGTTGTTCTTCAAAATTCCCTTTTGCAGCCCATATTGTCATCGATCGAAGCGCTTGTTCGCGACTTAGCGCGTTTTCCATTTGAAATCCATCTTCCGGATAACCTGTTTCATCCTTTCTGAAAACGGCAGCATAAAAGGTATTGATCGGATTGATTCCTTCGATTGGAAAATCTGTTCCATTAACAATCCAGCCATTTTGCGCAAGGAGTTTTTGTTGGGCATAAGCACCTTTTATTCTTTCTTCGCCAAGTCTGTCAATGGCCCAGCGCATATCAGAAGTGGCATGTGTACTCTGAATGGATGGAATAATGCTGAATTTTTCAAATTTTTCAAAATCATCAGGAGCAACCACTTGCGAATGTTCAATACGCCAACGTCTGTCATTTTTTTCTTTCAACTTATCTGCATAAAGTTCTAACACAAATCGCACAGCTGAATCTCCAATAGCATGCATGTTCACCTGAAATCCTGCATCGTAAGCCCTTTGAGCAACATTGGTATAGAAATCATTTTCATGCAAAATCAGACCTGTTTTAGTGATCTCGTCCGAGTATGGCTCAAATAGTTTTGCACCTCGGGAACCAAGTGCGCCATCGGCATACATTTTCACTGCTGTGATTGACAAACGTTCACTAAACTGCTTTCCTCCCGGCAAATAGAAGTCCAGTGTAGCATCATCAGGATCGATCATGGCATTAATTTTCATTTTAAGCTGACCTTCTTCCTGTAATTTTCTTATCAGTTCAATGGTTTGAAAAGGCAAACCCGCATCTACCACACTGCTTAGCCCCACAGCAAAGCACTTCTCCTGCGCTTCGAGCAGAGCACTTGTTTTTTCAGCTTCAGTAAGTTTTGGAACAAGTGCTTTCACTGCCAGATCGGCATTGTCAATAAGCACTCCTGTCGGCTGACCGTTTTTATCGAGTAAAACCTCTCCTCCGGCAACCTTGGTTTTGGCATCAATTCCGGCAGCTTTTAGTGCCGCTTTACTCGCCAAAGTAGCGTGACCATCAACACGGATCAAAAGGATTTTCTTTTCAGAAAAATATTTCTCCAACAGATCATTATCAGGAAACTCTTTTATTTCCCAGTTATTATGATCCCAGCCTCTACCTAAAAGCCATTCCGATGGATGACTTAAGCTATGTTTTTCAAGCCTTTCTATCACCTCTGCAAATGACTTAGTTCCAGCAAGATTGGCATAACGGTATAAGTTTTCGCCAAAACCATAAAAATGACAATGTCCGTCAATTAATCCTGGATAAACAGCTTGACCATCTGCATCATGCATAAATTCTGACTGATACGTAGCCAGTATTTCTTTTGTAGTACCAACTGCCACAAATTTGCCGTCTTTCACGGCAAATGCTTCTGCAACATCAAATGCTTCATTAACGGTATAAACTTTTCCATTGATCAGGATTAAATCTACGTTTTGTTTCATGGTCTGGCAGGATTGAAGCGTCATAAGCAGGATTAATGCAAATCCAAGTCTTTTAGCTGTTAAAGATGTGTATTTCATTTATCAAAGTTTCTATAGTTTTATAAATATGGAGCTTATTGCTGTACTCAACAATAAATTGTTCATCTGCAAATGTGATCAATATTTCGGCATCATCAGCACTTGCCGGTAAAAAACCTTTGCGCAGAAAGGCATTTCTCACCCATTTCGATTCCAGATTATCCGATTTTATGAAAAAACTTTTTCGGTTTGTCAAAGTTGGCATAAACTGTGCCAGATAAGGGTTATATTTAAGCTCCTTTCTGTCGAAGTACTTGTTTATGGTTCCGTTGATGACCAACTGCTCAGGAATATTATCGATGAGGGGCTGATTATGTGAAATCATCCAAAGCCTGTCGGCAGTGCGTAAAACAAGATCCAGATCATGTGATGAAAAAAGTATTGCTTTGCCTTGTTCTGCAGAAAGTTTTCGCAAAAGTTGCATTAACTCTATTTTACTGGGATAGTCAAGAAAAGCTGCGGGTTCGTCAAGTATGATAATTGGGGTATCCTGTGCGAGTGCCTTGGCAATCATTACTTTCTGTCGTTCTCCGTCACTCAGACTGATAAGCGTTCTACCAATAAGGTGCGTGATTCCACACAATTCCATGCTTTGGGCAATAATTTCTCTGTCATGAGCTTTTAGTCTGGCCCAAAAATCAATGTATGGATAGCGCCCTGTTGCAACTACATCTTCAGCCTTCAGAAAAAAGTCATCAGGATGATCAGTAAGAACAATGCTGATCAAAAGCGCTCTTTCACTTGCAGAATAGCTTTGAAGCTCATTTCCCATCAGAAATATTTCACCGTCGAGAGGATTCTGCAAAGCAGTCAAAGTACGCAGCAGTGTTGATTTTCCAGCACCATTCGGCCCGACAATAGCTACAAATTCACCTGCCTTTAGACAAAGTGATATGGGTGGAAGCAGCGCTGAGGCTTGCTTATTGCCTGTTTTATAGCCAATTTGCAAATTCTTCAGTTCCAGTATTTTTGCTGATTCACTCATGCCGACCGCGAATAAAGTTGCTGACGTTTAAGAATTATCCATACCACTACCGGTGCTCCGATAAGGGAGGTGATGGAATTAACAGGCAGACTACCTTCAAATCCTGGAAGACGCGCAATTAAGTTGCAAAAAAGGGCAAGCGCTGCACCTATTATTATTGTTGACGGAATCAGGATTTTGTGATCGCTGCTTCGAAACAGATTTCTGGCCAGATGCGGAACAGCCAATCCAATAAAGGCAATTGGCCCGGCATAGGCTGTTATAACAGCAGTAAGAAAACCTGCAACCAAAAGCAGAATTGTTTGATAATGCTTTACGTTAAGCCCAAGATTGCGCGCATACTTCTCGCCAAGAAGCATGAGGTTAAGCGGCTTCATCAACAAAACAGATGCAACCAATCCAAGGCTGACAGCAATAACAAAAAATGGAATTTGGGACAATCCAACATTGGAAAAACTACCTAAACCCCAAATAACAAAAGCATGAAGGTCTTCCTTGTGACTGAAATATTTGATGATGCCTACAATAGCGCCGGCAACGTAAGCAATCATGATTCCGGCAATTAAAAGACTTACCATATTCATAAGCCGTTTGCTCAAAATCGTTATCAATGCCAGTACCAGCATGGCTCCTGCAAAAGATGCCAGAATAATTCCAATATGACTGAGCCAGCCGAATGAGATTAAAGCCTGTCCGGAAACCATCCCCGTTGAAAGTAAAAGTAGCGCAACTCCAAGGCTTGCACCTGCACTTATACCAAGGATAGACGGATCTGCCAGCGGATTTCTGAAAAGTGTTTGCATGAGTAAACCTGCAACTGCAAGGCCTGCTCCGGCAAAAGTAGCCGTGATAGCCTGAGGAAAACGAAATTGTTCGATAATTATGATATTTGCCGCTGAAACTCCATCATAAGAACCGGACATTACACCAATCACTTCGGCAAAAGAAATTGAAACAGAACCCCACAATATATTTAGCAAAAACAAAATAAACAGCAAAAAAACCGATGAAAACATCAGGATAAAACTTCTGCGGAATTTCTTTTGCACTTCCATATTTTATCGAAGTAATGTGTGATAAACAGGAATGTGGTCAGGCAGCAGCTCAGGATGCAAAATAGCGATGAAATCAGCCAATAGTAGATGAGGTTCCATTGGGCTTTGTTCAAAATAGGCTGTTTTGGCAGTGTTGCAAAATATTATTCTCTTGTTTTTAAATGCTTCAAATGCCCGATAAAGTTCGTTTTCACGAGCTAAATCTTCATAACTGTATTCAAAATCAGCAGCTTGTGCTATTCTCCAGTAATCAGCATTTTTTGATTTCGCCAAAATTGTTTCAATGTCCAATGGAAAACTAGCATGCTCATTGTTGGCAGAAAAAACATAATCTGCTCCGGCATCTTTGAATATCTCAGCCATATAACTTTTTCCTCCGGGAACATACCATTGACCTGCAAACGCTTTATCTGCAAAAATTTCCGGCTTTTCAGCTACTGCTTTAGTAAGTGATTTTAAATGGTTATAGGATATAGCGATAGAGTCAAATATTACGTTTGCTTCAATCTCTTTTTGAACAAGTAAACCGAGTACTTTTATCCACTCTGCTCTGCCAAGTGGATTGGTTTCAAAATAATCGGGCCAGGCCAGAAGCTTAATTCCCGAACGCTGCAAAGAAGAAGAAATACCCATTGGATCAGGGGAATACAGCACAAGATCAGGCTCCAGTTTGACCAATTGCTCCATTTTATAAACTCCATCAGAAGCTACATCAATCAGCATTCCGCTTTCCAGTAAATTTTTAATGGTTTCGTTTCTTATAAAACGTGATTCTGAAACACCTTTAATCGTAGAAGCCATCCCAAGCTTTAGAAGTGGTCCCCATTGTGTAGCTGAAAGTGCCACAATATTTCTTACAGGTGTTAAAATAGTACTCTCTACTGGAAGGCTATCGGGAATTGGCAAGGAGTCGGGCCATAAATAGTAAACATTTAGATTTGAACCCTCATTCCATGGACTGTGAATTCTTAACTGTTTGAGGTTTCCTTTACAAATTACAGAAAATCCGTTTGCATAATCTGGCAATTTTATTTCTTCCTCTGCTGAAATTTCATTTTCATGATGGCTTGAATTACAAGCGTAAGAAAGAAAAATACCCAGAAAAAGCAATGAAAAAAGGCTGTTTTTGTAACTCAATTTTTTAATGTCTTTGCTGTTAATAAATTCAAATTTAATAGATTGCGTATTTTTGGACACTTAATTATTCAACTGAATAATCTTCTCTTTCGAGCAGCAGTATTGAGTTTTGAGGTACGATATAATAGCGGTCGTTATGAAACATAATCTCAATAGCACCTTTTTGCAGAAAAATAGCCAGATCACCTACTTTTACCTGAAGTGGCAAATAGCGTGACTTTTCACTTGATTTTTGTTTCCATGGCTCAACATCTTCATCAGGCAAAACAGGAATAGGATATCCAGGTCCAACTTTTACCACATATCCAGTTTGAATTTCTTCTTTCTCATTGTAGCCTGGAGGCAGAAAAAGACCACTTCTTGTTTTTCCGGCTGCTGCTTTGGGTTTAACCAAAACTCTGTCGCCAACAACAATTAGTTTGTCAAGAGATTCAACTGTTTTTGTCATGACTTTGTCCGTTATAATTTAGGTTCAAACCTCAAAAATACAAAAAGCAGCTATGCCGTTCAGTCAGCGACAAAAATATTCGGTATTTTTGCAATGTAACACTTGACAAAATTTGTCATTAACTGCCAGATATTATGAAGTTTATCATGTTTCGTGCACTCAAACCACGCCAATATAAATACAAGCCGCGCTACTTTAATCCTGATAAGGAAGCGATGGAAAGACGTAAAGCAGCTTTAGGCGTTGAAGCAAAACTTACAGACCAGGAAGAGTTACGCATGCGTATGTCATCGAGATGGCGACAAAAAAACCCTGTTGAATTTGGTGAAAAATACAAGAGGCTAAGCTTTATCATCTACGGAAGCATAATTCTTTTGGGCATTTATGTAGTATTTTTCACTGATTTGATCGATAACCTGATTCGAGCTTTTGGTATTGTTAAATAATTCAAGGAGATTTTGATTAAATGAGTGATATCATTAAACTACTTCCGGATTCAGTAGCCAATCAAATTGCAGCCGGCGAGGTCATTCAGCGTCCGGCATCAGCTGTTAAAGAACTGCTGGAGAATGCAATTGATGCCGGAGCATCTAAGATTGATATCATTTTGAAAGATGCCGGAAAAACGCTTATTCAGGTAATCGACAATGGATGTGGCATGTCAGAAACTGATGCGCGAATGTCCTTCGAACGTCATGCAACCTCAAAAATAAACAAGGCGGATGATCTGTTTGCTATCCGAACGATGGGTTTTCGTGGTGAAGCACTGGCGAGTATTGCTGCAATTGCGCAAGTTGAGATGAAAAGTCGGCGCCATGAAGTCGAATATGGCACTTTCATTAAAGTTGAAGGCTCAACTTTTGTATCTCAGGAAATCTGTTCATGCGATCCGGGAACAAGTTTTGCGGTAAAAAATCTTTTCTTTAATGTGCCTGCACGAAGGAATTTCCTGAAAGCGCCCCCAGCAGAAATGCGTCATATCCTTGATGAATTTCATCGTGTGAGCCTTATTCATCCTGAAATTGGCTTTACGCTGATTCATAACGAAAAGGAGCTGTTTCACCTTTATGGCGGTAGCATGAAGCAACGCGTTGTGGCACTTTTTGGAAATTTATACAACGAAAGACTTCTCCCTGTTCATCAAAAATCAGAAAATCTATCTGTCGAAGGCTTCATTGGCAAAGCAGAATACGCACGTAAAACACGCGGAGAGCAATACTTTTTTGTGAATAAAAGATTCATAAAACACCATTATTTGCATCATGCTGTCGAAAATGCTTTTCAGGAGCTTTTGCCGAGGGATAGCTTTCCAACGTATTTTTTACATATCATGATTGATCCATCAGAGATCGATATCAACATTCATCCCACAAAAACTGAAGTCAATTTTCAAGACACAAAGCTGGTTTACGCTGTAATACATGCAGCAGTGAAAAAGTCGCTCGGTCAGCATAACCTAAGTCCTCAGATTGATTTTGAATCAACCTCAGATCATGGAATTGATTTCGGCGATATCAGCCGGACAGGAAGACCAGTGCAGCCACCTTCGATAGGTCTGAATCCTGATTACAATCCGTTTTCTAACCCTGGTCCTACAAAGCAACAATGGAGCCCTCAACCTCAAGCACCTAAAATTCAAACTGAAAACTGGCGTATTTTTCATGAAAATGTAAATTTTGACAACATTGAAAGAGAAACAATACTGCCTGAAAAAACAGCATTGAAAGGAATTCAATCGGCTCATTCAAAATTTCTTCAGATTCAGTCAACCTTCATCATGTCATCAGTAAAATCAGGGCTAATGCTTATTGATCAGCATCTTGCACATTGGAGAATTCTTTTTGAAAAATATCTCAAACAGCTCGAAAATAGAAAACTTGGTTCTCAGCAAGAGCTTTTTCCTCAGACAATACAGCTAAACGCCTCCGATGCCGATTTACTTGCAGAACTTCATGAAGATTTGCATATGCTTGGATTTAACATTGAATCTTTGGGACTTAGAACCTTTGTAGTCAATGGTTCGCCAGAAGGTTTCGGTGACAGAAATGCAACAGAAATGATCGAGCATGTGCTTGAAATGTATAAAACAAACAGTTCTGACTTACAAATTGACAAAAAACAGAATCTGGCAAGATCTTTGGCAGCAAATCTTGCCATTCGGTATGGACAACAATTATCTGAGCAGGAAATGAGTTCTCTGATTGATCAGCTTTTTGCATGTCAGATAGTTGATGTTGCACCTGATGGAAGAAAAATTCTTAATGTATTGACTACAAATGATCTTTTTACGTTAATTAAACAATAACTTCATAACTTATGTCTCAATTTCGTCCAACTGGATTTCAGTTATTGCCACCCGTTGTAAAGAACCTGCTCATCATTAACGGGCTCTTTTTTCTGGCAACAATAACATTTGAAAGCACTTTCAGAATTGACCTTACAAAACTTCTGGGACTTCATTTTGTAAGTGCGTCCGACTTTCATCCTTATCAGTTTGTAACTTACATGTTCATGCATGGAGGCTTTACACATATACTTTTTAATATGTTCGCGCTGTGGATGTTTGGGAATACCCTCGAGAATGTCTGGGGCGGCAAAAGATTTCTCATATATTATATGGTCACTGGAATAGGTGCTGGTATCGTTTATATTATCTGGATATATTTTCAAATGATGCCAACTCTCAACGACATCAATACCTTCTTAAATACCCAGGAAATTGCTGTTTTAGGTAAGTTTACTTCCAATCATACTTTTGTCTTAAATCAGTTTTCCGGACAGATTTGGTTAGATTTTCAGGAATTTCAAAGAAATATAAGAATGCTGTCAGTGAATCCGGATAATATTGAGGCAATGCAGGCCACAGTAGCTTTCATGACAGAATATAAGGAATTTTATCTTAACCAATCCGTTGTCGTTGGTGCATCAGGGGCGGTTTTTGGTATACTGCTGGCGTTTGGGATGATGTTTCCAAATTCAGTTATTTACCTTTATTTTGCGATTCCAATAAAAGCCAAATATTTTGTGATGATATACGGAGCTTTTGAGTTATTCGAAGGTGTAATGAACAGGCCTGGAAATAACATTGCTCACTTTGCACATTTAGGTGGGATGCTATTCGGATACATTTTAATCGTTTACTGGAAAAGAAAAGGTGAATTGCATTGATACTATGAATTATGAATCCATACTATAACAACTCAAACTTCTTTGATTCTGTAAGGATTTTCTTCTCACGTAAGTCTGTTTTTCCACGATTAATACTCATCAATGTTGGAGTTTTTGCGCTTGTTTACCTGATCAATCTTGTTTTATGGTTGTTTCAGTTGAAAACATCTTCAGGCCTTTCGATTTTGACATATTGGCTGGCTGTTCCGTCATCTTTTGAAATGCTTATGATAAAACCCTGGACTGTTGTTACATACATGTTTCTTCATGAGGGTTTCTTTCATCTTTTCTTCAATATGCTGGTTTTGTATTTCGGAGGAACTATATTCCTTCAATACCTTAACGAGAGACAATTGTTTTGGACTTATATTCTTGGCGGGCTGACAGGTGCATTTTTTTACATTATTTCCTACAACTTCTTCCCGGTATTTCTTGAATCAAATCCTTTCGCCATTGCTTTGGGGGCATCAGCCTCAGTGCTGGCAATACTTGTGGCTATGGCAGCTTATGTACCACAATATACCGTTAACCTCTTTCTGATAGGCCCTGTCAGACTTAAATACCTTGCAATCTTTTTTATAATTATTGATATTTTTAGCATTCAAGGTTCCAATCCTGGGGGTCATATTGCACATCTTGGAGGTGCATTTTGGGGGTTTCTGTATGTTTTCATATTAAAAGGAGGGAAAGATGTTTTGTCATTTCCTGAAATTTTTCCACGAAAAAGAAAGATGAAAACTACTTATCGCAATCCTGCCGGAAAACCTGAACGTCCGTTGGATGATGATGAATACAACAAAAGAAAAATTGCCGAACAGAAAGTAATAGATGCAATTTTAGACAAAATCTCAAAATCGGGCTATGATAGCCTAAGCAGTCGGGAAAAGGAAATTTTATTTAGAAACAGCAACACTAAAAGTTAAATGCATGCGTAAAAAGAAAAGACCTTTGACTTTGTTCAGAACTATTTTTCTTATTCTAATTAATCCCGTGAGTGCAGTCATTGGGTTACTGCTGCTTTTATCAATATTTTCGAGCTCTTTTAATCCTGCCGAGACAAGTGTAATGGCAATTTTCGGTCTTTTTTTTCCATTGTTTTTTTCTCTGGCCATCCTTTCATTGCTGATTTTAATTTTATTTCATAGTAAGTTTGCCTTTGTTCAACTCGTTATTCTCTTGCTGGCTTTGCCACTTTTAAGAAAATATGTTGGTTACAACAATTCTACTGTTGAAGGCAATATTGCGATCATGACATACAATGTGCATGGCTTCAGAAGTTTTGCAAAAATGACAACAAAATTAGAGCCTCCTGAGAATATCATGTCCTTTATTAATGAGAGAAATTTAGACATTGCATCAGTTCAGGAATTCAGGTCATGGTCTGGCAACATTAATGAAGACCTGAAAAAATTCGCTTCCAACAGTGGTTTTGATTACTATCATTTTGCTGGTTACTGGAAAAAAGGTGGAATTCAGTCAGATGGTTTTGTAATTCTTAGCAAATATCCCATCGTCGGTAAAGGTTCAATTCCATCTGTTACCGGACGAAATATTGGCGTTTTTGCAGATATTCAAATGGATTCAGTTACGGCAGTAAGAATCTCAAATATTCATCTTGTTTCATTTAGTCTGCAAAAAGGCGAAATTGATATGTTTAGTGAAGCAGCAGCGCTGGAAATGGATAAAATCAAAACCCATGGAAAAAGTATTTTAGGAAAACTTCTTAACTCGTTTAGGATAAGGGCAATTGAGTTGGATGATCTAAGGAAGTTTTTAAAAAAAACAGATATTCCACATCTTATCACCGGAGATTTTAATGATACACCAGCTTCATACACATACAGCATGCTAAAGCAGTCGGGTCTGAAAGATGTTCATTTGAAGTCAGGCAGATTTTTAGGTGCCACCTATGCAGGAAATCTTCCTTGGTTAAGAATAGACTATATTTTTTATTCTCAAGGATTTCAACCTGCCAAATCAGAAGTTTTCAAGATACCTTATTCGGATCATTATCCGGTTATAGCAAATCTGAAGTACTTCCCCTGATATTTTGCATTTGAAATTGTACCTTTGTGGCTTAAAAACAATAAATGAATTTTAAGCTACAATCAGATTTTTATCCAACAGGTGATCAGCCTGATGCAATTAAACAACTTGTTGAAGGGCTTTCACGGGGTGATACCGCACAAACATTGCTTGGAGTGACAGGATCTGGAAAAACTTTCACTATTGCAAACGTTTTAGCGCAGGTGAAAAGGCCTGCATTGATTTTAAGTCATAACAAAACCCTTGCAGCACAGCTATATAGTGAATTCAAACAATTCTTTCCTGAAAATGCAGTTGAGTATTTCGTTTCATACTACGATTACTACCAGCCTGAAGCATTTATTCCTGTAACTAACACCTATATAGAAAAGGATCTTTCAATAAACGATGAAATAGAAAAATTGAGACTTTCTACTACATCTTCCCTCCTATCCGGCAGAAGAGATATAATTGTAGTTTCTTCAGTTTCTTGCATCTACGGAATTGGCAATCCGGATGATTTCTCTAATAATGTCATTCTTCTCGAAAAAGGACAAACAATAAGCAGAAACTTTTTATTGCAATCATTGGTGAATGCTTTGTACAGCCGGTCAATTATTGAGCCCGGACGTGGTCAGTTCAGGGTAAAGGGCGATACACTGGATATTTTTCCAGCCTATATGGATACCGGGTTCAGAATTATGTTCTGGGGAGAAGAAATTGAAAGTATCGAAAGCTTTGATCCTGTCAATGGTAAAACCATCGATAAAATGGACCTCGTTACGATTTATCCTGCAAACATTTTTGTCACTTCCCCTGACCGTCTTAAAGAATCTCTTTTTGAAATCCAGAGTGATCTGTTTAAACATGTAGCATATTTCAGAGAAATAGGTAAAAATGAAGAAGCTAAAAGACTTGAAGACAGAGTGACTTACGATATTGAAATGATGCGAGAACTGGGTTATTGCAGCGGAATTGAAAACTACTCTCTGTATTTTGACCGGCGTAAACCAGGCTCAAGACCCTTTTGCCTGTTGGATTATTTCCCTGATGATTACATTTCAATTATCGACGAAAGTCATGTCACCATACCACAGCTCAGAGCGATGTATGGTGGCGACCGTTCGCGCAAGCAAACCCTTGTTGAATATGGTTTCAGGCTTCCTGCAGCGCTTGATAACAGACCACTGAAGTTTGATGAATTTGAAGCCCTCAGCGGACAAACCATTTATGTGAGTGCAACTCCGGCTGACTATGAACTTCAGCAATCAGAAGGTGTTGTAGTGGAACAATTGATTAGGCCCACAGGATTGCTTGATCCTATCATTGAAGTAAGGCCAAGTCTGAACCAGATTGATGATCTCCTTGAAGAAATTTCACAGACAATCATTTCAGGACAACGTGTGCTTGTCACCACACTTACGAAAAGGATGGCTGAAGAACTAAACAAATATATAGGCAGACTTGATATAAAAAGTCGTTACATTCACTCAGATGTTGAAACCCTTGAACGTGTTGAAATCATGAGAGGTTTAAGAATGGGTGAGTTTGATGTTTTAGTTGGTGTAAATCTGTTGCGTGAAGGGTTGGATTTACCGGAAGTAAGCCTGGTAGCCATTCTTGATGCTGACAAGGAAGGATTTCTCCGCTCTGAACGATCACTAACTCAGACAGCTGGTCGGGCTGCCAGAAACGTCAACAGCAAAGTTATTATGTATGCAGATGTCATAACCGGATCCATGCAAAGAACTATTGATGAAACGAACCGTAAAAGAGAAAAGCAGATTGCCTATAACACCCTTCATGGTATAACTCCTCGTTCAATTGTTAAGTCTATGCCGGCATCAATGGGGCAATCCAATAAAAGTAAAAATGAAAGCGAAAGCGGAAACTATTCCTTTGAAAGTCGCCAATCTCTGGCTGCAGATCCTGTTGTTGCCTACATGTCAATAGAAGCAATCCAAAAAGCTATTCAAAAAAATAAAAAAGCCATGCAAGATGCAGTCAAAGAGCTAGATTTTGTTGAAGCAGCAAGACTTAGAGATGAAATAGCTGATTATGAGAACTTAATGATTGAAAAGAAAAAATAATAACATCGATTTTGAATACAGATTTTATTTATTCTTCTAAATGTAGTCCATAAAACAACATTATTTTTTTTCAGGAAACAATAAATGTAAATAACTTAAAAAAAAATATAAATTTTGCATACATTTTTACTTAAATTTGCTGCTTATATGGGCAAAAATGGATTTAATAGAAATGCGTTTTGAAGAGATTTAGCAATTTTTTGTGGTGTTTTTAAGTGGTACTAACGAAATGATAAAAAAGCTTTATACCAATCATATTTAAGGATTGATTTAGAATACATTTTTTAAGAAGTAAATATAACCTTGGAAATAATGATAAAGAAAAAAATTCTGGTTATCGATGATGAACTTAGCATACGTATGCTACTTGAGAATTATTTAAGCAAGATCTATGAAGTTATTACGAGAAATGATGGTCTTGATGGAATGAGATGGCTGGAAGAAGGAAACATGCCAGAGCTCATAGTAGCGGATATTCAGATGCCGAACATGGATGGGTATGAGTTCATAAAAAACGTAAGATCCAGCGGATATTTTAAAGACATCCCAATGATAATGCTTTCAGGAATTGAAAGTAGTCAGGAAAAAATCAAATGTTTAAAGCTCGGGGCAAACGATTATATGGTTAAACCTTTTAATCCGGAAGAGCTTTCCATTAGAATTGAACTTCTGATTGCCAGAAAATAGCACATTTTAAAGCGAGCTAACTATGGACAGTTCAGACACACAGGTTTTGAAGATCTTATATACAGGCGGTAATTTTAAATTTATCGACAGCCTGAAAAGTAAGCCTGAGTTATTTACAATGATACTTTCTGAAAATAGTTTTTCATGTATTAATTACTTAAAAAACAATTCAGATGTCGATGCAATAATCTGTGAACTTAACCTTCCAGGTATGAATGCACTTGAGATATTCAAGATGCTTCGTATCCAAAATATTCATCCTAATAAGCCATTTCTAATCTTTTCGGAAGAATCCTCTCCATCCTTTAAGCAGGAAGCTTTCAAAATTAGGATATCAGATTTTTACGAAAACAAGGTTGATCCGGAAGGAATTTACCAGCGAATAACTGGATTAATTCGTTATCTGGAGTACTTCTCTATCGACAGATCGCTTGAACAAGTGCATAGAGAGTACAAAATTCCATGGAATAAGCGGCTTTTCGATATTTTTGTTTCTTCTGCTGCATTGTTGGGGCTCTCGCCAGTCTTCATAATAACAGCCATTGCAATACGTCTCGAATCAAAAGGTAAAGTTTACTATACCTCCAAAAGAGTCGGAACCAGCTACAGAATATTTGATTTTTACAAATTCCGATCGATGCGAATTGGGGCTGACAGTGCTTTGCAAAATCTTAAGCATCTTAATCAGTACGAATTAGATTCTGAAAAAGGTGAAGAAATAGAGGAATTTTGTCCAAAGTGTGCAGTTTTAGAAAATGGTGAGACATGTTCTTCGGTACTTTTCTCTGAAGGAAAAAAGATTTGCGAATATTGGTACGATGAAACAAAAAAGAGAAAGGGAAGCTCAACTTTTATTAAAATTAAGGATGATCCCCGCGTTACCAAAGTTGGTAAATTTATAAGAAATACCAGCATTGATGAAATTCCTCAACTAATTAATGTGTTGAAAGGTGACATGTCCATTGTTGGCAACAGGCCATTGCCACTTTACGAGGCAGAGTTGCTCACATCCGATGACTGGAGTGAGCGATTTATGGGTCCAGCTGGTATAACTGGTCTATGGCAGGTAGAAAAACGAGGAAAAAAAGGTGCAATGTCAGAGGAAGAACGCAAAGCACTCGACAATCAATACGCAAGAACTTATTCTTTTTGGGGTGATATCAGGTTAATTTTAAGAACAATACCAGCATTATTTCAAAAAGAAAATGTTTAAAATTCGTTTGTTAATAAGTTTGTAGATAAAAAAAAATTATCAGATTCAGTTATAGTATTAATTTAGTACTTTAGTACTTTAAATTAAAAATCATCTGGATTCATTAATTTAACCAGAAACAACCTATGATTCGAAAGTATTTAAGATACCTTATATTTTTCATTCCAGTATTATTACTTGGAAATCAATTATATGGACAGATTTTAGCCACAGATGAGTCCAAAATATTTAATCCTCTCACAGATGATATTACAAAAAGACTGCCTAGCATCAGGGTTCTGATTGACTCAGCAGTTGCTAATTCTCCCTCAGTAAAATACGAAGAAGTTAAAGCAGATTACTACTATTATGAACAATTATCGCAGGAAAGATACTGGATGGAACATTTTAGTTTCAATCTGGATTGGAACTGGGGCATCTGGAATTTCCATGACACACAATCATCCTCCATATCTCAAAATTTCTGGGTTGATTTAAATTCACTTCGGGACAATTTTGCAGTTGGGTTCTACATTCGTTTTCCTCTTGCATCTATCGTTGACAGGCAAAACAGAATTGCAAAACAAAAGAAATGGCAGGAATTGTCATTTGTTCAGCGCGAAATCAACCGGCAGTTTGTTGTCAGACAGGTGATTGAAGCATATGACATGATGATTCAGTGGCAAAATTATATTCGTATTTACAACGATTACAGGAAGTTTACAATGATTCAGATGCAAATGGCACAGAATCAATTTCTTAATGGAGAAATAACAACGGCTGAATATACCAGATTAAAAGAAATTCAAACCAGGGGAGACATCGAATATCAACAAGCTGTAGCGGAATTTAGCAAAAACTATCGCTTTCTTGAAATTCTGACAGGCATCAACTTCAATTTAATCAATGTACTAAGATAGATTAACATACTATGGATATAGCTCAATTCATACGCGTCATAAGGAACAATCTCCTTTTATTGATTGCCATCCCGTTCTTATTGGCAATCGTTGTTTTTTATCTCACCCGGAATCAGGATAAAATCTATGAATCCGAAGCTATCATATATACTGGTATCACCACAGGCTATTCCATTGAATCAACAGCACAAAGACCAACAGACTTTTTTAGCACAAGTGCCCAATTTGACAACCTGATCAACCTTATTAATTCAAGACAAACAATTGTAGAAACAGCCATAATGCTTTTGGCACAAAATCTGTCACTTGAAGATTACAATCCTCAATACATTTCCAACATTCATTATGATGAACTTCGCAAGTTTGTGCCGAAAAAAGTTAAAGACATGGTTGTCAAAAACGGTAAAGCAGGCATGCAGCGTGAAAAAGAGGAGCAAATTAGATCTCTTGAGAAAGAATTGAGGAATCTGGAAAAGGAATATCAGAAACAAAGGTCAAGACCTATTAATGATACAGACTATAATTCAGGAAATACTGAATCAGAAAACCTTCCCGCAACTGGTCTGACAAAAGAGGCTACTACTTTTTCTACACCAGTATATTCATCCGAAACTCAACAAATAGCCTCTGCTTCAACTGCCCGAACACACATTGTTCGACCTGGCGAAACATTGCTTACATTATCAAAAAAGTATGGTATAAGCATGAATAAACTGAGAGAGTTAAATAATCTTAGTTCGCAGGAATTGAGATCTGGACAGCGTCTTGTGCTTGATGGAGGTTCGGTTCCAAACTATACTCAGATTGCAAACAATAATATAGTAACTCAATCCACAAATGTAATTGCGGATGATAGCGGGTTTTATGAAGAGGAATACCTTCCAGAATTGGATTACATTATCAACGAACCTGCAACTGATACATATATATCTTATCAAAGTTTTTCTCAGGATGCAGTAGAAAATGTAATAGAAAAAGATCCAATAATTCCCAGAGGCATTAGAGAAGATGACTTTCAAAAAACAATTCAGAATTTTACGAACTATTACAATTCAAGTGATACAAATTTCATTTATGGTTTGCTTCACTATGGTTCAAGCAAGCACTACAGCATCAGATCAATAAAAACTCTTCAGATATACCGTATAAATAATAGCGACTTAGTACGATTAATTTATTTATCAGATGATCCGGGAATATGTCAGCAAACCCTCAAAATCATTGCAAGTGTTTTCGTGAAAAACTATAAAATGTTGAAAGAGAACCAAACCGATTTGGTTGTTGAATATTTTAGAAGACAGGTAGATTCTGCTGACAGACAATTGCAATCAACGGAAGATAAGCTTCTGAAATTCAACAGAAGAAATAATATTATCAATTATGCTGAGCAAACAAAGTACATTGCAGCTCAAAAAGAAGATCTGGATCTTTTCTATCAGAATGAGCAGGTTAGAATGGCTCAATCTTCGGCAGCATTGCGCGAACTTGAAACCAAGCTCACAAGAAGGGATAGTATTTATCTCAAAAGTGATGTCATCAATCAGAGAAGGAAAGAGTATGCAGATGTAACTGAAAAGATTCTGATTAATGAGCTCGCCGAGGATTATGACAAAAGAATTGGTGATGAAATATCTAAGTTGCGCCTGAGAGGTGATCATCTTCGTGATGAAATTAAGCTTTATGTAGATCAGCTATACCTTTACAGTCATTCAACACAAGGCATACCAGTGGCCTCACTTCTGGATGAATGGCTTAAAAATGCACTTGCTTACGAGGAAGCGAAAGCAAGCCTTGTGGTTCTTGCCCGCAGAAAACTTGATTTTGTAAAGACCTACCAACGATTTGCTCCACTTGGCGCTATGCTCAAACGCATTGAACGTGAAATGACAATTGCAGAACAAACCTATCTGGAGTTACTGCGGAGTCTGAATCTTGCCAAAATGCGTCAGCAAAACCTACAAATGGCAACAAATATCAGGATAGTTGACCCACCCTATTTTCCTTTACAAGCAAATCCATCCAAAGCAAAGTATCTGGTGGTTGCAGCAGCTATGATAGGTTTCTTTTTAATACTGTTTATTATCTTGGTTCTTGAGTACTTTGATTCATCGCTCAAAAATCCGGATAAAGTTACAAGCAAAATCGGTCTTAAACTTGCTGGCGCTTATCCATATATAAGTTCAACTGTCAGGATGAAGGATGCAGTTTTTATCGGCAATCGTTTGATTGAGATGATGATTCAGAATATTAAAAGAAGCATTACACAGCAATCTGTATATCCGGCACAAAAACCTTATATAGTACTGTTTTTTAGCACGCAGGAAAAAACGGGTAAGACTTTTATAACCACAAAGATTGCTAATAAACTGCGTACTTATGGTGATAAGGTTTTGCTTCTTAACTACTCTGGCAATGAATCAGATAACGATGTTAATGATTATAACCTAGCATATAACTACCCGTTAAACGAGAAATTCAGTGAAATAAAAAACTTGAGAGATTTAATTGACAGCAATAGTTTACGTAGAGACAACTTTCTCTATGATTATATTTTGCTTGAAATTCCTTCAATCATTTTTCATTCGTTTCCTATGGAGATTATTCAGCAAGCTGATGCTTCTCTCCTAGTAATAAAAGGTACGAGCAGCTGGAATAAAGCAGATGAGGGAGCTTTGGATATTATCAATGACCTTGCAAAAGAGCCACCAATGATTATTCTTAATGAAGCAGAAGATTATGCTATCGAAGAGCTCATTTCCGGGGTTAAAGTTCATAAAACTGACAATATTTTCTATAAGCTGAAGAATATCTTAACTATGCCTGCACGCATCAGAATTCAGGTGAAGGAAAACTAATCAACTGCTGTGAATGGTCTTATCAAAAAACTGCTATCCAGCAATAATTTTTTATCGCTGGCAAATAACGGCTTAGTCGCTGTTTTCGGTTTTCTTAGTTTTATCATGCTGGTGCGCATGGTGTCGCAGGAAGTTTTTGGTGAATGGGTACTTTTTCTTACCGCAGGTGGTTTTATAGACATGCTGCGGTTTGGCATAACACGCACAGCAATCATCAGGTTTTTGTCGGGAGCAAATGAAAATGACTCTCAAAAACTAATGGGATCAAACAACCTCATTAATTTTATTTCCACAACTTTGATTGCCATTATTCTGATTGTTGTCTATCACTTTTTTAAAAATGTTATTGATGACTCCGGTTTTGCCATGTTTTTTAAGTGGTATCCGGTTTTATCATTTTTTAATCTGCCATTCAACAACGCTCAGTCCATTCTTCAGGCAAGGATGAAATTTGATAAAATGCTATGGCTTAGAACGTTAAATGTAGGTTCCTTTATGATTTTTTTAGGAATTAATATGTTTATGGCTTATGATATCGAAATAATCCTTTATGTTTATTTACTTACCAATCTTTTGAGCTCTTTGCTGGCAAGTTTCTGCAACTGGGATGGTATTCGCTATACATTTAAGGCCAATTGGAGTACAAACCGCATCATACTGGACTTTGGCAAATATACGACAGGTACACTTATCGGCAGTAATCTCCTTAAAAGTTCAGATGCTTTTATAATCGGACTTAGCCCATTTATGGGCCCGGTTGGAGTAGCTCTTTACTCTATTCCGCTAAAACTAACAGAGATAATCGAAATACCTCTACGAAGTTTTGCTGCAACAGCATTTCCAAATATGTCCAAAGCCGCAATTGAAAAAGACTATGTAAAAGTTAAAGAAATCTTCTACCAAAATGCAGGTGGCATGACATTTCTGATGATTCCAGTCATGCTCTTTTCATTCATTTTTGCTGAACAGATTGTGTTTGTTTTAGGAGGAAAAGATTATCTGGTAACAGCCAATATTTTCAGGATTTTCTGCATTTATGGACTTCTGCTGCCTATCGACAGGTTTATTGGTATTGGTCTTGATAGCGTTAACAAACCAAAGCAAAATTTTTTCAAGGTTGTTTATATGGCAAGCGCAAATATTCTGGGTGATATTCTAGCAGTTTTTGGTGTATCAACCATTATCATTGGAATATCATGGACTATTTTGATTACACAAGGTTATTTACCTGATGTTGCCTACAGGTTAGCCCATGGTTTTACTTTAATTAAAACACTTGAATTAGTTGCAGTTGTCACAATTCTTTTTACTATCATTGGAATCTTAGTTGGTTTTAATTATCTTAACAAAGAGCTTCAATTGAATAAAAAAGCTATATTTGTGATAGGTTTTAAAACAATAATAAATTTGACAAAATCGAGAAGAAAAAATCTTGCAAATTCATGACAAAGACCTATGTTTTCATCACTTAAGGACAAAACAGGTTCGGAGAAACTTCAGCATCCGGCAATAATTTTATTGCTTGTGATAGCTGCAGTTGTCCTTGGCTACATTATTGCCAAGGGTGGACTTATTGTGTCTCTTGCTTTATTAGGGCTTTTTCCGGCAATTATATTTTTCAACCGGTTTTTAAATGACCCAAGAGTAGGGCTTTACACGATTGTGATTCTTGGTTTTATTGCAATCGGATTGACAAGATACATCCGTAATGTTCCATTTGGTCTAAGTGTAGATGGATTTTTAGTCCTCACATATGTTGCTATTTTTTTTAGATATTTCTATGAAAAAATTAAATGGGATCAGATTAACCGGGATTTGGTTCTACTAGCTCTATTATGGTTTGGTTATACCTTGCTTCAACTTTTTAATCCTGATGCATTAAGCAGAACCTCATGGTTTTATGCGATGAGGGGTATTTCTCTTTACATGCTTTTACTCATTCCTATAGGTTTCTTAATTTTCAACAGGCTAAGATATCTTATAATATTTCTATATCTGTGGGGGATTTTTTCGATACTTGGTACATTGAAAGGACTACAGCAGTTATATATTGGCCCTGACTCTGCAGAACAATTCTGGCTGGATACAGTAGGAGCTGTTACACATATTCTTTTCGGAGAATTACGTGCATTTTCCTTTTTCAGCGATGCCGGACAGTTTGGAGCCGCACAAGGAGCGGCAGGTGTTGTTGGGCTTATAGTCGCCTTGAATATTAAAGGATTACATAACAAGGTGTTTTTTACCATTATGGGAATTTCCGGCCTTTGGGGAATGATGATATCTGGTACTCGTGGTGCCATGATAGTGCCTATGGTGGGTGGAATAACATATATTTTACTTCGAAAAAATTTCAGAGCTGTTGTTATAGGTGGTCTTTTTCTGGCATTGGTTTATGCATTTTTTGCCTACACATATATTGGTCAGAGCAATTCACAGATTCGACGTATGCGTACTGCATTCAGACCTGCTGAAGATGAATCTTATCTGGTTAGGTTAGAAAACAGGCGAATCCTTTCCGGGTATCTTGGCTCCAGGCCTTTCGGAGGTGGCATTGGCAGTGCTGGTGACTGGGGTAAACGTTTTTCACCTCAAGGTTTTCTGGCACAAATTGCAACTGATAGCTGGTATGTGCAGATTTGGGCCGAACAAGGTATTGTTGGGCTAATCCTTCACCTATTTATATTATCCTACATTTTAATTAAGGGTTCGTTTATAATAATGTTTCGACTAAAAGAACCTGAACTGCGTGGAGTTGTTTCAGCCCTCATGGCAGGTTTCACCGGAATCATGGGGGCTAGTTACGGAAATGGTGTTCTTGGGCAGATGCCAACAGGGATATTGATTTATTTAAGTTGGGTAATTATTTTTATAAGTCAGCAACTGGAAAGGGAGTATATATACCTAACTGCCAAGGGATTAAACCCTTGGTCGATCAAGAATACCACATAAGAATGTAGATTAGCCAGTAATAAATATTCAAAAAAAATCCAGTGTTATGGAAAAAACTGAATCAATCTCAGTTCTCCCGCTTGTTTCGGTAATAACAGTAAACTTTAATCAATCATCCACTACACTAGAGTTTCTTGCATCGCTTTCGAAATGTACCTATCCAAATCTTGAGACTTTTGTTGTTGACAATGGTTCACCAAATGACAATCCGGATGTAATCAAGGAAAAATTTCCTGAGGTACATTTTATCAAAACCGGAATTAACCTTGGTTTTGCAGGTGGCAATAACGTAGCTGTTGAAAAAGCAAAAGGTAAATACTTACTTTTCATTAACAACGATACTGAAGTTGAGGCTGGGTTTCTTGAACCAATGGTTGAACTTATAGAAATGAATGAAAATATTGGCATGGTAAGCCCAAAGATTCACTATTTTCATACACCTAATACTTTCCAATTCGCTGGATTTACACCATTTAGTGAGATTACCATTAGAAACAAAGCCATTGGATTTGGTGAAAAGGATCATGGTCAGTATGATATTACCTGTGAAACAGGCTCAATATTTGGCGCTGCAATGCTTGTTCCAAGAAGTGTAATTGAAAAGGTTGGAATGATGACTGAAGTCTTTTTTCTATATTATGAAGAACATGACTGGGCTTCAAGAATAAAACAGGCAGGATATAAAATATACTTTCAGGGAAAATCACTTGTGCTGCACAAAGAATCAATTTCAACTGTCAAAGAAAGTCCATTTCAGATTTTTTATCTTCATCGGGGACGTGTTTTATATGCCAGAAGAAACACAAAAGGTTTTATTAAACTATTGAGCTTGTTCTATTTGTATATGATTGTTCTGCCAAAAACTATATTTTCTTATGCTATTAAAGGCCGCTTCGACCTTGCTTTGGCCTATTTAAAAGCAATGTGGTGGAATTTAAGCCATTTTAAAGGAGTTTATGACAATCCAAAACCAAAACCGACATGACAATCATAGGATTTATTATTACAGTTGTTGAAATTATCTTTTTTTCCTATCTGGGAATGGCTACAGTTTACATTGCCTCCTTTAGTATTGCATCACTTTTTGCCAGAAAAAGAAAGCCTCTAGAAGCAAAACGACTGCGTAAATTTGCAGTTTTAATTCCTGGTTACAAAGAAGATAATGTTATCGTAGATGTTGCAAGAGATGCACTGGAACAAGACTATCCGCGTGAACTTTTTGAAGTAATTGTAATTGCAGACTCATTTAAACCTGAAACTCTTGAAGCACTTAAAGCGTTGCCTATCAGAGTTGTAGAAGTTGTTTTTGAAATCAGCAAAAAATCAAAAGCGCTTAACAGATGCATGGAAGTAATTGGTGATGATTACGAAATCGCGATGATTCTTGATGCAGATAATATTATGGCCCATGATGTGCTTGCGAAAATTAACCAAGTTTTTGATCAGAGTTTTCTTGCTGTCCAAGGGCATCGCATGGCAAAAAACACCAATACTTATTATGCCGTTCTTGATGCTATCAGTGAAGAAATAAACAACAACATTTTTCGTAGGGGCCACCGTGTGCTTGGCCTT
>JAGXRB010000041.1 GCA_018336075.1 Bacteroidota bacterium | reverse complement strand
CATCCCACCATTTCACCATTTGTCCTTCCATTTTTGGCCCCCATGAAACGGCTGAGCCATAATATCCAAATTCAGCGCTGGTGCTGGAGGTTTCGCCCTGCTGATTGATGATAAGATTTTCGTTTCCGTAAATGCCGGGATAAAGCAAAGTATCGCCCGACCTAGGAAAAGTTGGCGGTGTAAACGAAATCGGACCTCCGTGCCCATAAACATTCTGCACTTCGCGGTAGCGATAAGGGTTGGTGGATTTGTAATCAACATTATAAGTTATTCCGATTCCTTTTTGTTTATTGCCGCGTTTTGTAGTGATAAATAAAACTCCGTTCGCACCCCTTGAACCGTAAAGTGCTGATGCTGCTCCACCTTTCATGAGTGTCATATTTTCAATGTCGTAGGCGTTCAGGTCGTTTATTACACTTCCCCAATCGACACCACGGCCAATGTTTGTAAGTCCCGGAATATTTTCCATAGGGATATTATCAACCACAATCAATGGCTGATTGTCGGTGCCAATGTTGTTATTTCCTCTGATGACAATTCGGGTTGAGCCTCCGTCGACGCCATCCGACTGTGAAATCTGCACGCCTGCCGAACGTCCGGAGAGTGCATTTAAAACATTTGGTGCTTTGGAATCGACAATGACAGATGATTCAACTTTTTCAGTAGAATAACCAATTTCACGCTTTTGGCGACTAATTCCCAAAGCAGTTACAACCACTTCTTCAAGCTCTTTGGCGCTCTCTTTGAGTTTAACATTGATTACTGTCTTTCCGTCAATGGGGATTTCCAGGGTTTCATAACCCACAAAACTGATCACAAGTACTGATTCGGGCTTAGCTCCGGAAATAGAAAACTTGCCATCAAAGTCAGTAACAGCGCCTATTAGCGTGCCCTTTATCTGCACTGTGACTCCGATCAGCGGCAGGCCATCTTCAACAGCGGTTATGGTGCCTCTGATGGTTAAATCCTGCGCGATAAGTGCGCGGATAATAAGCAAAAAGAAAGCAAATGTTAGTAAGATATTTTTCATATACCTTCAATTTGGCAGTAGTTAATTTATTTCAAAAATACAAAAAGAATTAAATATGTAAAACGATTTAGATTTTTATTATAAAAACTTTGAAAAAGGTGATTTTATTAGATTAATTCATTTTTCATAAAACTAGTTGCACATAATATTCTCTTTTAACAAGCTATAGATTTTCTACTTTTGTGCTCTTACATAGTCTTTAATGATCAAGTCATTTTTACAAATTCGCCTCATTCAGACAAAAAGAATAGCAGATCAGCTTGGTCTTCCGCGTGCTTTGCTTTTGATCGGTCTTTTGGCACTGGCTTGCGTTTTGCTTTTTTCCTTTGCAGAAGATGCTTCCACAGCTACTTATGTAACGGTCTTCTTTCTGTCAGCCCTTTTGATGCTGCACCTTAACCGACCTGACAGATTCTTTTTGCGAACCCATTTTGATCGGTACAAGGAATTATTCTTTGTTGAATATTTGGTGCTTGGATTGCCTTTTATTGCAGCATTATTGTTTTATGGACAATTTCTTCATGCTGCAGTTCTCCTTGCGGGCATCATTGCAATACTGCCTCTGAAATTGAAACTGCAACAAAACACACTTAATACTGTCCTTCAACGACTTTTACCTGACCGTTGTTTTGAATGGAAAAGTGGTGTCAGACGGAGTTTTTTCCTGATAGTACCTGCATGGCTATTGGGTTTGAGTTTTTCTTTTTTAATTGGCAGCATTCCGGTCACCATGGTTTTCATCGGGATAATAATCATAACTTTTTATGAAAAAGCTGAACCTTTGCAAATGCTGCTCGCCTTTGAGACAACGCCAAAATTGTTTTTAAAACAAAAGGCAGGCAATCATTTACTGATTTTTATGGGTCTGATGCTTCCGCTTTTTCTTGCATTTGTAATTTTTCATGCCACGCTTTGGTATATTCCCGGGATAATTTTTGTTGTTCTGACAAGCGTTTTGCTTTATGCAATTTACACAAAATATGCATTTTACATACCAAACAGCAAGTCTGGTGCTGCCGGATTTTTTCAGGCATTGGGAGCTACAGCACTTTTTCTGCCAGTATTTCTTCCTTTGATATGGCTGCTCACCATAAGATTTTACTTTAAATCAATAAAACAACTCAATCCATACCTGCATGATTTCGATTAAAAATTTAGTGGTTTCATACAAAAAAGACATTCATGTGATTGATTTGCTCAATCTTGAAATGCAAACAGGTAAAATTCATGGCATTGTTGGCTTGAACGGGGCAGGAAAAACAACGCTTCTTCGGGTTATTGCGGGTTTAAAAACTCCAAACCAGGGCACTGTTAAAGCTTTCGGTGAATCGAAATTCAGAAAGAAAATCGCTTTTCTTGAAACTGAAAACTTTTTCTATGCCTACATTACCGGACGTGAATATCTGAGTTTATTTAAAAACAGCAATTTTATCAATGACGAATGGAATGCCCTTTTTGGACTCCCTTTAGATGAAATTATTGAGACCTATTCCTCCGGGATGAAGAAAAAACTGGCTCTTTTAGCTGCAATCCGGCAAAACAAACCTATCTTAATTCTCGATGAGCCCTTCAACGGTCTGGACATTGAAAGCTGCGGCGTGCTCAGAATGTTACTACTTCAGCTAAGAGAAAAGAAAACCATCATTGTAACTTCTCATATAATTCAGACTTTGACTAATTTATGCGACGAGATTCACTATCTCGAAAATGGGAAAATCAGTTTCAGTACTGAAAGTCAGAGATTTGATGAACTTGAACAGAACATTTTCAAAACTATCGAAAACAGGCATCAAACGCTGATAAAAGCACTTTCTGAGAAACTCCAAAAAACAAACTAATGCAACAGGTTTTCGTATAAAATATTTTCATCAAAGTTTCGGTTAATACCTGATACTTATAGTTAAAACACTACTTTTACCCACAAATTTTTTGAAAAATGCGTTCCTTTATTGGATTTGAAATAGTTTGTCCAAATTGTGCGGCAAAGCTTGCCGGAAAAAGACTCAAAACAGATTCAATCAGTTTTTCAGAGCTCTATTCTGATGGCAAGATGTTATGTAACGGCTTGCTTTCGACAGAACAGAAAGTTGTGATTTGCCCCTCTTGCTCCCATGCTTTCTGGAATCCAAATAAAACAGATACAGATTTTTCATTGTCAGGGGATGCGCAGGAAATTTTGTCGGAAAATGCTGTATATCAATTTAGCAACTGGTATCTATTTGGTTGTGATACAACACATTCTGAAGGAAAAAGGGCGCTTATTGAGCGTTATCAGGACTTGCTGATTCTTCTGAAACCATATTCTTCTGAACAGGAAATGATTCTTAGAAAGGAGCTTCTCTGGGCTATCAATGACCTCGTAAGGGAGAAAAGACAATACCATCTTAGCGATATTTTTAATGGAAAATTCAATTTTTTTTCATGGAGAAACGAGAGAAAAGAGTGGTTTCGACAGCATTTTTTGTTTGCGAAATTCGGCTTACTTCATGTTTCAAACATCAAAAGACTTATTGAACTGACCCGTATTTCGGAGGAAAAAGATATAAACAGGGCATTTCTTGCTGAACTTTACCGGGAAAAAGGCAACTTTACTAAAACCATTCAACTCATTGGAGAGCTGAGCCGTTCAACCCATTATGTTTCAATGATTCTGGAAAAAGCTAAAAGCGGGAACTCTTTTGTTTTCAAAGTAGCCGGATAAGCACTGGTTTTTTGCAGCACTTAGTTGAAGTGGCTTCAATCAAAACAATGAGGGGAAAAGTAAAATTGACAATTCTCCATTATCAATTTTCAGTATTACAACCCTTCAGTTTCCCCTTCATTTTCCTTCAAAATATGTCTTAATACCACTGAAGCACAGTAGCAGCCAAAGATGGCCGGCATATAGGAGATTGTTCCCACGGTTGACCGCTTATTGAATTCCCCGCGCTCTGCCATTACGGCACTCCTTGAAACTACCTCAGGCGAATAGACAGCTGTGATGCCTGTCCAGACATCCAGTTTGTGCAGTTTTTTTCTTATATAATAGGCCAGCCGGCAATTGTTGGTTTCGTTGATATCTACAATCTGAATCATTTGCGGATCAAATTTTCCACCGGCACCCATTGAGCTCACTATCGGCAGTCCAAATTTATGGGCATAATAAAGGAGGAAAACTTTTGGCGCCAGCGTATCAATGGCATCAATCACATAGTCATAAGGATGACTTAAAACATCAATCAGGCTTTGGTCTTTGATGTATTGGTTCACGATTGTGAGCTCAATTTCCGGATTGATATCCCGAAGTCTTTCAGCAACGATTTCAGTTTTACTTTTGCCCTCAGTGCTCAGAAGTGCCGGAAGCTGCCGGTTGCGGTTGCTGGGATGCACCGTATCTCCATCCACAATCGTAAGTTTTCCAACACCTGCTCTTGCAAGCTGCTCTGCGGCGTAGGCGCCAACGCCGCCCAGTCCTGCCACCAAAACATGACTTTGGTTAAGTCTGGATATATTTTCGCTCCCCACAAGAAGTTCGGTGCGTGTTTGCCAGGTTTCTTTCATCTGGATTTATTTTGTAAAATAGCGGGCAAAATTAGCAAAGATGGCCGACTTTAAAACATCCAATGATTGTTTTCGGTAAATGGCTGCTTTTTGATAAACCTCCTCAATGTTGCAACTGCTTTCGTCTGTTTCTAAAAAAAGCTGCTCATTAGGAACTAGCCGGAGTGCTGAATTGAGTTTTTCATCCTCTTTGAGAAGCACAGAGCCAAAAGAAAGAAAAATTCCGTGATTTAGCAATTGAAGGGCTGTTTCCGGTCCTCCTCTGAAACCATGTACAATCCAGATAGCTTTGGCTTTGGTGGATTTTCTCAGTTGGATAATTTCTCCAAAGGCACGTACAGCATGAATTATCAATGGTTTTTTGATTTCTTCAGCCATTTCAATCTGCATCCTGAAAACAGGAATTTGCTCTTCAAGGGGAGTTTTAATGGCTTTATCAAGGCCAGCCTCACCAATCGCAATCACCTGAGGATTTTTCACTGAATTCTGAAATTGCTGTTTCAATTGGTCAAGATTTCCTTCTTCCAATTGCCAGGGATGGATGCCAACCGAAAAAAATCCTTCGGAAAATTCCGGAATCATTTCGCCGGCCAGTAAGTTTTGAATAGCAACTATTCCGGCTTCAGTTTTTTTATTACCGTGGCTGTGAATGTCTATATAAGGGGTTATTTGACTCATCTGTGGCAAAAATACGAAGGATGATTCTCTTTGAGATGAAAAAAATCATTCTTGGAAAAACTAAAAATGTCTCACAGAAAGCATCAGCTTCTGTAAGACATTTATTATATAAATACAGCAAAAATGAGACTATTTAACAGCCTCCGGCAACAGCCTTGATTTCGGTTGAGCCTTCTGGTATTTTTGGATTTGAAACAGTGCCAGCCTTGCCTTTTGACTCATTGCTGAAAAATCGTCCATAATCAAAACGGGCTTTTTCGCCATGTGTTTCAGCCACCTTTGGTTTAAAATCGCCAACAACTGACTTCTCAAAAAAGGCAGCATCATTGGAAACAGCAAAAACCTGGTTATAACCTTTAGCCAGCAACAGATGCACAGCCATCATTGTCTTTGATTCATCATCTGCAAAGAAGAGATACTTTTCATCCTTTTTCAGCTTTTTTATTTGATCTTTATCGAGAAGCTGTGACAAAGGAATTTGTATGGTTTCTTTAAAGATGTCGGATTTGATGAGTTTTTCCGAACTTAAATCAACAGCAGTAAAAGTCTTAATGCTTTCATCATCGGCCATTTGTTTCAATTGCCAGGGCAAAATCAACACATCTTTTGAAAGGATTTTTTCGTGAACCGATTTATTGGTTCTTGAATAGGAAGGCGCCAGAATCCATTGGATGAACATGGAGCCAATTATCACCAATACAAAAAGCAGTGCAGCGTTGGTGAGCATTTTATCGTTGAAACTCTTTTCCATTTTTTCCATTTTTTGGGATTAACATCCACCTTTACCGGCAGGAGGTGCTTCAATTTCTACAATCGTTTTCACAGGAGTTCCTTTGGTAGCAACCTTTTCAGCTGCTTGTCCTGTTTTGAAAGCCTCCATCGCGCGCTCACGAAATCTTGCATCAAATTGCTGCATTTCGTTTTTGCTGTCAGTCGTGTGTTCTTTGGCAAAAATTTCTTCGAAAAAGCCATTCAAACCACCTTTGAGCACTCTGGCGTTTTTGAGACCGTTTCTGCTGGTCAGCATCCAGGCCTGATCTGCATTTGTGGAGCTGAAACTGTAAAATACGACAACGTTATCAGCATCAAAAAGTATGCTTTTGTATTGAGGCAGCATGATATCGCTTAAAGGAATATTTACCGCTCCCGGCAAGCTGAATTTTGCAAAAGCATCTTTTTCTCTCACGTCAATCAGCAAAAGGTCGTTTGCCTTTGGATTTAAAAGCTTCCAGGCCACTTCATTTATTTCCGCATAATGCTCCTCAGAAGCGGCTTTTGCGAGAATCTCTTTTGCATCTTCTTCAAACCATTTTGCTTTTGGTGTCTCGGGCAAAAACAATACAAGCAGCGCCAGTCCAAGCATCAAAGCAAAAGGGCCGTTATAAGAAGGATGAAATAAGCCGGGAGTTGACTGTATGCCGTTTACTTTATCTTCAATTTTTCGTGTTACTATAAAAGCCGTCAAAGCAATAGCTACAAGCATAAACATGAAAAAGTCGCGGCTCATTCCGAGTGAGTCGTAAACAAAAGTACCTCCAAATGAATATCCTGTATAGATTGGCTCAAAAACTTCATAGAAGGAGCCAAAAAAGAAAATACCTATCATCATTCCTACGACGAAAACCATTGCATCAATTTTGCCGATTACGGCAGCAACGATGCTTGTTCCGGGACAAAAACCGCCCAGAATGAAGCCGACACCCATTATCACACCACCAACGATGATGGACCAAAGGAAAGTCGGATTGATATAGAGCAGATCGTAGTCAATCCAGCCTAAATACTGAAAAAGCAACAATCCCAGTGCAGCTGTTGTAGCAGCGGTGAAAAACACACGCAAAACCACAAAATCGTATCCGTAAAATACACCAGCCAGCTTGCGGGAGTTAGAAAAACCGCCTTGTTCGAGCACATAACCAAAGCCAAGTCCGATGACAAAGGCGAAGAAAAGACTAAGGTCAGCGTTGATAAATCCTTGAGGAATTAAAGGTCCCATTGTTTCGGTGTTTTTAGTGAATCCAAAGTTTTCTGAAGAAATACGCAACAACATACCCTGACCCGAAAATTGCCATCATCGTAAGGAATCCTGCGCTTGAAAGTACTGCCATACCGCTGAGTGCTGCACCACTTGTGCAACCGCGCCCAAATTGAGACCCAAGGCCGAAAAGTATTCCGCCCATCGCGGCAAAAAGTAGTCTTGTGCCATTACTGATCTGCGGGCCTTTGTCGATCGCAAAGCCTGCACGTCCCGACATAAAGCCGGAAAAGAAAGCGCCTCCCAACAAGCCAAGAACCAGGTAGACAAGCCAGTTTTTCATCGGACGGCCATCGCCATCAGCAAAAAAAGAAGCGTAAAAAGGATGTTCGGCAGCATATTCGGGAGCAACTCTGCCAACAGTTTCAACGACAACACTTTTTGCTGCGCCGCTTGCTCCCAATCCCCTTCCTGTAATAAAAAACGATGCCAAAAGCACCAGACCCAGCAGAAATCCTGCCAGATAGGGGTTCATATAAGGTTTAGGTTTTTGTTCCATTGTTCTGATTTTTTAATTAACAGCCACCTTGAACTGATTTTACTTCTGAAAGATCCGATGCAGCGGGTGTCTTTTTTTGCTGGCCTGCTACAAGCGGAAAATTATTTTTGTGCGATTCAATCCACATTTGAGTGGGCTTGAAACCTGCATGCTGCATTTTGTTGTGGGCAAAACTATTTGCGCCGTAAAGCAATGAGTAGGCATTGTAGCCAAGCATCTGCAAAAACGCTGTTGCATGTGCAGAGTGATGTCCGGTATAGCAATACACTACCACCGGCTTTTCAGTTGGCAAAGTCAGCAAACCTGCCTCAGGCTTAAATGACTTTTTTGGTAAATATTGTACTGATCCTTTCAAGTGTCCAAAACCACTAAAAGCATCGTCAGGCCAGTAGCTGACCAAATAGTATTTCTCTGGATTGGCGGTTACTTCTTTGTAATCTATCAGAAATTTTTCTGAAGATTGTTTCAGAAGTTCTTCTGCACGCGCTTTGGCAATTTCATAGCCATTTGATTTGCCTGTATTAATTGTTGGCAATGAAGTTTCGGGAAGTTTTGGATTTGAGCTTGTTTCAAGATCTGATTCCAATTCATTTCCGATTGCAAGTTCCCATCCGTTTTTGGCAAAATCAAGATTCCACCCACTCAATCCAAAACGAAAAGAGTAGGTGTTGTCATAGCCAAGTAAGCGCATGATGCCGGTCACATAAGCCGAAAGCTGACCGCGGTTGCAAACAAAAACGATGTTATCGAAGGATGGTGCATCAATAGCATTGGTAAAGTATTCCAGAACTCCGGCCGGCTCCACATTCACAGCGCCAGAAATATGTGCCAGATCGAATTGTTCCTTTTCGCGCAGGTCAACGAAAAGGGTGTTTTTTTCCTGAAGTGCAAATGCTGCTTCAGCTGTAATGATCGCTGGCGCATCCGGACCGTTGATATAATCACCGTTTTGAGTCAGATATTCCAATAAAATCTGTGATTCATTTTCAACAGATTGTGTTGTTGTTTCATCGGTTTTTGAACCGCATGAAGCAAAAATGAGCATTGCTAAAACTACTGCCAGAAGTATTGGTTTTACAAAATTTTCCTTTTTCATGGCTTTTGATTTGTTGATTCAACATCATCTTTCTTTACTTCGGTTTCATCTTCTTCTTCCAGGTCTTCCCATCCGGTAATCATCGCTTTGAGATTTGAGGTAATTGTATGTCCGGTTGTAATAAGGTATAGATGCACAATTACAAAAGCCATAACTACAAAAGCTCCAAAAGTATGGATCACTGCAATAATTTCAAGACTTTCGATATTTGTGATTGCTATTTCATCTCCTTGCGGATATCTGTAAAACATATAAACAAGCCCGGAAGCGACCATCACAGGTATGATCAGTATTTTAAGTCCAAGATAGACGATTCTTTGCAAAGGGTTTAGCTTGCTGATCAGGGTTTTTTTGGTTGGATGAGCTGCTTTTCTGAAAATGCCGAAAAGATAGAATTCTACCTGAGCCTTCAGGTTTTTTGTAGTCGGAATATATTGTTTCCATTCTCCGGTAGTGAAATGCCAGAAAATAGCAAAAACGATCAGAATGATGAAGCCCCATGCAGCCTTATTGTGAATATCCACGGCAGTTTCGAAGCCAAAAAGGGTGTATGAACTGTGAATTTCAAAACCGGTGAGGGCAAGCAGAAAGATGAGCAAAGACTGATTCCAATGCCAGAAACGCTCGAATCCTTTATAGACATATGCTTTTTTTGAGTTTTTCATGACTTGGTTTTTAGAGTGTTTGGATGGATTTTCTTCTTTTGCGTGCAGCGAGGATACGAATAAATGAGTGTACCAATACGCCGATAAAGGACATTACTAACAACATTTGTCCTGCAAAATCAAGCAATTCGCTTCTGTCGCGGCCTGGCATATAGAAATCTGTCAGTGCTGCAAGCCGGCCGTTTTCGCGTGTATGACATTCTTTGCAACTGACCACTTCTGATTTCGGAGAAACCATATGGTTCACTGGAAGATACATCTCTGTGTCAATGAAATCATGCTTGCCACTATAAGGCAAACCCACATAAGCCATACCTTCTTCAATAGCGCGTTCCCATTCGAGGTCGAGCCAAAGTGCTCCTTTGCCCATTTCCTTGTCCCATAGTTTAGCCTGAATCACTGTCAGATTTTCAGTGTCGTAGGGCTGTCTTCCGCGGTGAACTTTCATTGGGATAATTTTACTTTTCGGGTCGCGGTATTCGCCAAACAATGTGTTGATCTTCAAAAATGCCTGTGTAGTATCCACTTTGTCGGTAATCAAATGATGATCCGCCGTTCCATTGAACCATGCATATTCGGGAACTACATTTTTTTCCCAGTCAAAATCTCCTTTGATAGAAGTATAGGTCTGATTGCCATCTTCATCAAGCTCTTCAAAGCCTTTTCCATCTTTTTTGCGTGTTGCGGTTGACCAGTCCCATGACATTTTTGTAGCATTTACCTTGGCGTAAACCGGAATATGACATGTCTGGCAAGCCACTTTTATGCTGTGCTCGTTGAGAATACTTTTTTGGTGAGGAAATGCTGTGTGGCATTCTTCACAGCTCATGCGATCGGTATCGGTGGAAGAAATGCCGTAATATCTGCCTTTCATTTTGTGGTTTTCTGCTGTATGGCAATCGACACAATTCATATTCATCCCGTCAACGCCCATATGCACATCTACTTCACGTCCTGCCGTAAGTAAAGCAAGCTCGAGGTCGCCATGCTTGACGTTGTTTCCGCCACCACCGGAAAAGTGACAGCTGCCGCAGTTTTCACTTTTTGGAAGTCCCATGCTGCCCAAAATGGCCTTGAAGTCTGGTCCGTTTTCCCCCATTACCGGATAACCTGCGCCACCACTGGCTTTCAAATATGTTCCGGTATTGTCATGACAAACGATGCAGTCAATATTGTACTGGTTTTCAAAATCGAAATCTTTATCGTCCCAACCATAACCGGCATGGCATTTCATGCAACTTCCTTCGTTGGATTGAACACCTGTGCAAAAGTTATTTATCAGATTTTTCTTGCCAACATACGTAATGCCTCTTCCAGGAATATACTCTTCCCGTTCCCATTTAAAATGAGCACTTTGCAACAGTTCATGTCCTCTTTCGGTGTGGCATGTAAGGCATGCAGCTGTTATTTCATGCGGGTTTTTAAAATCCTGCTGAAGGATTTCCATTTTGCTGTGGTCAACGCCGGATTGATGCTCCACAAGATACTTTTCCCGCAACTTATCTAACACTCTCTGGTCTTCTTTCGGTTGTCGCAGCGCTACCGTCACAATGATAAGAGGCGCTATAACAGCCAGAAAAAAAGTGATTGCTGTTGTGAATTTTTTCATTGACAGTTATTTTACTGGTTTTTTGTGTTATTCAAATAACAATGACTTGTATAAAACACTATATTTCAAATACATATAAATATGTAGATATTTAACATAGATATATGCAAATGTATATATATCAAATCATACAGGGGCGTTTTTGCAGTAATTTAGGCTGTTTCTAAATACGAGTATAAAGAAATGAATATCAATACTTTATTGCATAAGTATAATTTAGATTATTTCTAAATTAGGGCTACTTAAGTTTTTAAAAGAAAACGGACATTCCTCCTGATTAGTTAGTAAATCAATTAAAATCAATGTGATAGATGAATATCTTCAAATTCAGTTAAAAATTCTTTTGGTTAAATTCTTTTTTGATAAAAAATTGGCTGGAGAATCGTTTTATGTTTCAGCCTAAACCTAATTTGTGACACAAATCACAAACCTTTGGGTTTATTTATATCTACCTTTGATATGCTTTTTTTAACACCTTGTTTTTAAGAAATTAATGCTTTAAAAAAAATAGGCTATGGACGTTGAAATACTTTCCCGGATTCAGTTTGCCTTCACCATTTCATTTCACTACATCTACCCTCCTTTGAGCATCGGTCTGGGTTTAATGATGGTGATTTTTGAAGGAACATATATTCGGACACACATCAAAATGTATGAACAACTGGCAAGGTTCTGGACAAAAATCTTTGCAATCACCTTCGGTTTGGGTGTGGCAACGGGCATTGTGATGGAGTTTGAATTTGGAACCAATTGGGCAACGTACTCCCGTTTTGTTGGGGATGTTTTTGGAAGTGCATTGGCTGCAGAAGGAATTTTTGCTTTTGCACTTGAAAGCGGCTTTTTGGGTGTTTTGCTTTTTGGCTGGAACAGAGTAAAGCCAATAGTACACTTCATCTCAACGATAGGTGTATTCTTTGGCTCAATGTTTTCGGCAGTTTGGATTGTTGTTGCAAACAGTTGGCAGCAAACCCCTGCCGGATATCACATTGTGGGCGAAGGCAAAGCAGCAAGAGCAGAAATAGTTGACTTTTGGGCAATGGTTTTCAATCCATCCAGTGTTGACCGGATTCTTCACGTTTGGATTGGCGCACTTATCGCAGGTGCATTTTTGGTCATGAGTGTTCATGCATGGTATCTTTTAAAAGGAAGATATGTCGAAATGTCGAAAAAAGCCTTTGTACTGGCTCTCTCAGTAGCAGCTTTGTTTTCGGTGCTTCAACTGGTAACAGGACATAGTTCTGCTGTAGGCGTGTCAGAAAATCAACCAGCTAAACTGGCTGCTTTTGAGGGGCACTATAACAGTACTGATGCTGCAGACCTTTATCTTTTTGGCTGGGTTGATCAAAAAAATCAAAAGGTTTATGGTCCTTATGTTCCCGGCGGCTTAAGCTTTTTGCTTTACAACAATTTCGACACCCCGGTCAAGGGATTAAATGACTTTCCACAAGATGAAATTCCGACGCAAGTCAATGCCGTATTTCAGTTTTATCATTTGATGGTTGCTTTTGGTTTGTATTTTATCGGACTTACCCTTTTTGGTCTTTTCCTTTGGTGGAGAGGAAAACTCTTTCTATATAAATGGGTGCTTTGGGTATTTGTCTTTTCAGTTCTATTGCCCCAGCTGTCCAATCAGTTCGGTTGGTTTGCTGCCGAAATGGGCCGTCAGCCCTGGGTAGTTTATGGTTTACTAAGAACATCGGATGCACTATCTGTAGTTGTAACAGCGAATCAGGTGCTGTTTTCGTTGATCATGTTTACCCTTATTTATGCTTTGCTCTTTGTTTTGTTTCTTTATCTTATGGACAAAAAAATAAAAGCCGGACCATATGACGAGAGCAATACTGACACGCATCAGGGGCAAAAAGAGATTATGGAAGTGCTTGATTCGAATGTTTCACCTCAATCATAAAAAAGACAAATAATGGCAACAATATTAGGTATAGATTATCCAACACTTTGGTTTTTGGTTGTGGGCGCCCTTTTTTCAGGTTATGCCATCCTTGATGGATTTGATCTGGGTGCTGGTGCATGGCACTTATTTCTTAAGAAAGAGGAAAGCCGGCGCATTGCATTGAACGCCGTTGGTCCTGTCTGGGACGGCAACGAAGTATGGCTTGTTATTGGTGGCGGTGCGCTTTTTGCAGGTTTCCCTATTCTATATGCTTCTATGTTTTCAGCGATGTATATTCCATTTATGCTGTTCTTGTTTGCACTTATTTTCAGGGCTGTTTCCATCGAATTCAGGTCGAAAGAGCAAATGAAATGGTGGCGGAAAACATGGGATATCAGTTACAGTGTTTCCAGTATTTTAATGGCACTATTGCTTGGCGTTGTTGTTGGAAACATCCTTCAGGGCGTTGCCATCGGACCAGATTTTGAATTTCAGGGCCATTGGACAGTATTTTTGAATCCTTACGCAATTTTGGTCGGGATAACAACATTAGCACTTTTTATGATGCATGGCGCCATCTATCTGGCAATGAAAACTGAAGGCAAACTTTTTGAAAGAGTGAACAATCTGCTTAAGAAATCAATTATATTCTTTGTTGCAACATATTCTATTGTAACTCTTTATACACTTATTTATTTGCCACATCTTTCTGACGATCTTACTGAAAATGCCGCTCTTTTAATCGTGCCGTTGCTGGCTTTTCTGAGTATTGCCAATGTGCCTCGTTTGGTCAGTAAAAGAAAATATGTTCATGCATTTTTGTTTTCGGCTCTTTCAATGAGTTTTCTGTTGATTCTGGTGGCGATTGAACTTTATCCTGTTATGATTTTTTCCACGATTGCACCTGAATACAGCATCACTGTTTATAACGCTGCATCCTCCGAGAAATCGCTTGGCATCATGCTACTTATGACTGTAATAGGCGCCCCATTGGTCATCACTTATACAGTTTTCGTTTATAAAACTTTTTGGGGAAAAGTGAAAATGGATGAGACAAGCTATTAGTGTTTTATTGATCTTCTCCATTTCAAAAAACTGAATTTGATCGTTTTCGTTTCTAAAGTCCTAAATTTTAAATGAAATAGATTAAATTCGCCAATTCATCTTAAAACCTTTTTTATGCGGCAACATAAAAAACACCTTTTAGCCCTGATATTGTTATGCTTTTTTTTCACCATGCAAGCACAGAACATGCAAGGCAATCTGCTCGTTGTTGGTGGCGGAAGCGAAAATTATAACAGCTGGAGCGACACTCCTTATGCATGGGCAGTCAACAAAGCACAAAATAAACGTATCGCTATTATTGGCACCGACGCGAGCCCTACAACTTGGCTTCCAAATTATTTTGTGAGTTTAGGGGCTGTGTTTGCGAAAAATTTTCCGATAACAAATAACTCAACTGCCAATGCGCAAGCTACTTATGATAGCCTGGTTACTTACGATATGATTTTTTTCCGCGGGGGTAATCAATATAACTATTACAACCGCTACAAAAACACTTTGACACAACAGGCCGTGCAGGAAGTTTTTGATCGCGGTGGTCTAATAGGCGGAACTTCTGCCGGATTACATATTTTATCGAAAGTAGTTTATACTGCTCAAAATGGAACGGTTTATCCGGATGAAGCCCTTGCCAATCCTCATAATCAATATATGACGCTTGCAGATGATTTCCTGGATTTATTGCCTGGAATAGTTTTCGACAGTCATTTTGCTGAAAGAGCACGATTTGGTCGTTTAATGGGGTTTTTGGCTAAATGGTTTTTTGACCACAATGAAGATATTACCGGTATTGGCATTGATGACAAGACGGCCATCTGTATCGACACAGAAATGAATGCAATAGTATATGGAACCGGCGCTGCCAACATTTATAAAGCTGGTGAAGGAAATCAATACAGTTTGAGTGGAACAAAGCTTGCAGCCTCAAATTTGCATGTTTCACAAATGGTTCACGGTTCGGGTTTTAACCTGAATACTTTCGAAATGCAAAGTTCAGGTGAAGTTTTAAATCCTGTATCAAACGGCCCTGTCTCAGAAAGCATAATCTGGCTCAGCGGAAGTGACCTGCCAGCTAAAAATCAAAATATGCTTACTTTGCTTGGCCTTTCAGGAAATATGGCCGATAAGATAATTATCGTCACAACTGGAAACACAGCTTTTGCCGGTCAATATGCGTCAATCTTAACACAATTAGGTTTTGAAAATGAGATTCTAGTTGCTAATCAGACAACTGGTGCAGATCCGGAATGGGTAAATAAATTAAACAATTCTTCCAAGTTTCTTTTTGCAGGATGCAGCTATGATCCGTTGATCGACTTTGTTGAAAACTCTGCCGGAGGTCAGGCATTGAAAAGCAGCATCATGGCTTTGGAAAAATATGCTGCTTTTATTGGTGATAACAGTCGTTTTGCAGGGAAGTCATTTTTGAATAATTATACGCAAAGTTATGCTGGTTATGATGGCTTGTTTGATTTCAAACCTGGTCTTGGTTTGCTTAGAAACAGTTTAGTGATGCCAAAAACATTTGATAGTTCTGTGGACAATGAAAGCACCGCAACCGGCGTAGTCTATGGAATGGTCCGCGACAGTCTGAAGTTTGGGATCTGGCTCCATGATAATTGTGTGGCATGGATTTATCCCGAAGAGAATAAAATTAAGTTGAGGGCTTTGGGTAATTTTCCGCTGATTCTTGCAGAAAATATTGGCACCAAAGCAGGTTTTACCGATCAATCAGCTGTTAATTCAGGTAATCCACGCGCTATCGCTGCTTTTGATAAGTTTATCTTCAGGCTTATGGACGAGACATTAAGCGTGGATATCGACTTTTTTACTTCTGTGAATGAGATCAACTTTTCACAGAACTTATTTTACCCAAACCCTTTTCTGGACAGAGTCTTTTTAGCAAATGAATTCTATCAGACTTTAGCGCTCCATATTTATGATGGATACGGACGTAAGCTTTATGATGAGATTCTTTACGAGAAAAAAGTAATCTCTCTGCCTGAATTAAAGGCAGGCATTTATTATTTCAGATTGACAGATGTCAAAGGAAAAACAATCAGTGTTCAAAAAATGATCAGACAATGAAAAACATCATCTTCTTGATTTTTCTGTTAATGGCTGTATGTGGGTGTGAAAACAGCAATTCAGAAACGGAGGTTAACAGGCCTGAGGGAAAACTCTACATAATAGGAGGTGGTAAAAGACCTGCTGCTATGGTCGCCGAAATGATTTTGCTTGCTCAATTGAATACAAATAGGCATTACGCAATTGTTCTGCCGATGGCAAGCGAAGAGCCGGATACTTCTTTTTTCTATTTTGCCAAGCCTTTTCGCGAGCAGGGATTAGATAAAATCTATAATTTTTTTAGTCTGGATGTTACCAGTTTTTCTCCGGAACGTCTGGACTCAGTGCGGAATGCCAATCTTATCTTTATTACCGGTGGTGATCAGAATCGTTTTATGCAGATTGTACAAAATACACCTCTGCATGCAGCCATAATTGAGGCATATCAAAAGGGTGCTGTCATTGGCGGAACGAGTGCCGGTGCTGCTGTACAAAGCAAGAAAATGATTACAGGAAATGAGTTAAAATATCCTGAATATACAGGGCAGTACCGCACTATCGAAGCCGAAAATATTGAAATTGCACAAGGGCTGGGGCTATTGGAAACAGCAATAGTGGATCAGCATTTTATATGGCGAATGCGTATGAACCGCCTTATTGCTGCAGCTATTGAGAATCCGGATGAATTGCTGATTGGTATCGACGAATCTACTGCAATTATTGTTGAAGGTGATTCAGCAACAGTTACAGGCCAATCTCAGGTTGTGGTGCTTCATAATAAGATGGGAATTAAACATAATGAAAAGGGACTTCTTGGCAGCGCTGAAATGGTTATGGGCGTTTACCTTCCCGGCCAGCGGTTTTCATTGATTCCATGATTTTTAAATCTTATCTATGAAATTTTATATCCCGTTAAGGGTAAAGCTTTAATTAACTGTCATAAATTAAATGCTTTTTCAAGAGGGTATGTAAAAAGTTGTTTTTGTCTAAAAGAATGAGTTTTCCTGAGATGGAAGAAGAGCATGCATTATGGTTGGAAGGTTTAAAGACTGGAAATGAAAAAATTTTTCAGGATATTTTCAATGCATATTATGAGCCTTTATGTCGCTTCAGTCTTAATCGTATCGAAAGCAAAGAGGAGGCTGAAGAAATTGTTCAGGATGTTTTTGTGAAACTGTGGATTAAACGCGAAGATCTGGTGATTCAGCAGTCTTTGAAATCTTATTTATACCGCATGGTTCAAAACAGAATCATCAACCGCAGCGAACATCGCAAAATCAGAAAAATCCACCAGCAACATGTGCTTTCAAATCCACCTGAACATTTCGCTTCTGAAAATGACTTTCATGAAGAGGAGTTGAATAATCTTGCGGCCAAGGCAATGGAAACAATGCCTGAAAAGCGCAGACAGGTTTATGAACTCAGCCGAAAGAAAGGGCTTAAATACAGCGAAATTGCTGAAAAAATGGGAATCTCAATCAAAACTGTTGAGGTTCATCTAAGTAAGGCTTTGGATCATATGCGGGTTTGTTTAAAGGACTATTTAGTTGCATTAGCTTACCTGTTTTATAATAGATTTTTTGAGTAAGAGGTGTTGTTGATTAGGGGTAAAATATCTCAAAGCTGTCTTTACAGTAGCAAGAATTGAAAATTTTGAAATCAAAATGAATAACGAAGAGAAATACAAACAACTTATTACAAGATTCCTCTCTGGAGAAGCTTCAGAAGAGGAAAAACTTGAATTAAAAAGTTGGATCGATGCTTCTGAAGAAAATTTCAGTTTGTTTGATCAGTTCGAAAAGGTTTGGAAATTGTCTCCGCAATCTGATAATATTGTTTTTAACCAACAGGAAGCCTGGAAAAACATTCAGAAAAAAATCAGGTTAGAAACAAATTCCGGTCAAACTATTGTAGTTGCTGAAAAGAAAATCTCAATAAAAAATTATTTTCTTATCATCTCAGCAGCTGCGGCCATTCTCATCCTTGCTTTCATTTTACAGCCATTCATTACCAACAGCCCGAAAGCTAAAGTAATAAGTCATTTTGCAGAGGAAAACAACCTTAAAAAAATCATTTTGGATGATAGTACGGCAGTGTTTCTAAAAAAGGGTGCCGTCTTAAGCTATAACGATAAATACAATAAAAAAAACCGTTTGGTACAGCTTGAAGGTGAAGCTTTTTTTGATGTGAAAAGTAATGCAGCATTGCCTTTCAGAATTGAAACGGCGCTCGGACAAATAGAGGTGATTGGAACTTCATTCAATGTTTTGAGTGACATTGAAAATGGCAGATTGAGCGTTTCTGTAATCAGCGGAAAAGTGAAAATGGAAGCGCCTGCGGGATCAAATGAGTCAATATTTCTTGTGGCAGAAGAGCAAGGCACTTTTGATGCAAAAGCAATGAAGCTCGAAAAGCAAATCATTACTGACATGAACTTTCTTGCATGGAAAACGGGCTTGCTTATATTCGAGCAAACGAGCCTTGCCGATGTAATCGTAACGCTGGCCGGCACTTTCAATCTTAGCATAGAATCTTCAAGAGATCTTTCCGATCTCAGACTTACCGCCCGATTTAACAATGAAAAGCCGGAGGACATATTTAAAACTCTAAGCATTTTATATGATTTGGATATTCAGTTTTCTGATAAAATAGTTAAAATCAAGTAATTTGATTTGAACAACAAGGACTGATTTATTGTTATTCTGTAATAATTTTATCGGAAAAATACACGCTGCGTATGATTCTTTTTACGGTTAAATTTTTGCTATTTAAAAGGATGCTTCTCATCCTTTTCATGCTTTTAGGCACATCTGCATTGGTTCTCGCACAACAAAGCACTTTAGAAAAAATCAATTTCTCAGCACGAAATGAAACACTGGCTTCAGTTCTGGGGCGTATTTCAGCAAACAAATCCGTCAATCTTACTTACGATGCTTCTGATCCGGCTTTGGAAAAGCAAGTGACATATTCGGCCAATCAAAAAGATGTAATTACAATACTTTCGGAAATTCTTACCCAAACCGGTCGTGAATTCAAAAATGTAGGCAATCATATTGTTATTGTCCGTTCGCCGATAAATACGCCTGCAAATTCTGTTTTGCCTCAAAAGAGCAATGTACAGATCAACAAATCCAATCCAGTCGTTCTCCCTGAAATTCTTACTGATACCATCCTTATCCGGGATACCCTTATTCGTTTTGACACGATCATACGGATCCAAAAGGAATACATCTACGATACGATTTTCATTAAAGAACAGCCTGAAGTTGACAAAAAATCAGGAAGACGAAAACTTTCCTTGCCGCGTAATATTTTTCGTTTTGAGCCCGACAGACAGGATGGCTGGGCCTTAAATTTTCATTTTGCTCAAATGGGCGCTTCTCTATTACCAGAGTCTGGCCTGAATCTTTCCCCTGAACTGGAGAAGGTTAAAAAATCGGAATCCTTTTCGTTACGGAATTTTGGACTGGGAGCGGCTATTCAATACAACAAAGGAAGATTGAGTTTTTTAACAGGTTTGTCGCTCAATATATACAACAACAGGTTCAATTACAGCGAATTGTTTGAAACCGGCGGGTTTTACAAAAAAGACACACTCGACATTTTTTATACCATCATTCAAAGCGACACCAACTTTTTTTATGTAACCGACAGCACATATCTGCCGCTCGATAGCCGTGAAATAGTGTATGACAGAAACAACAGAATCAGTTTGCTCGAGTGGAGGGGCGCTATGCATTTTACGTTGTATACATTAAATGATTTCAACTTCTACCTTAAAGGCGGGTTTAGCGCAGGAATGCCTTTGTGGCTCAATGGTAACAGCATCGGCAATGGTGAAGGTTATCCCGTACTTGAACTGGAAAAGGAAAATTTCAGTAAATGGCTTTTTGCATGGCAGGCAGGTTTTGGCGTACGTTATCAGTTGGCCAATTTCGTTTCAATTTATGCTGAGCCCTTTTACAAGCAATACTGGAATGAACCTACGCCCTCTCATCCTCTCAGCCGCAGATTGCAAGGTGGTGGTTTGAATATAGGAATGATTTATTATTTCTAAAAATTTGAGCGCCGATGAAGAGAAAACTACTTTCAACAGCCATGCGATTTGCACCTTTTTTAGTTGCTGGTGTTTTGCTGAGTCTTTCTTTAAAGGCGCAACCAATTGCAGAGGTCGGAGGGGTGCTTACCCGAAATACTTTTTGGTCGAATGATACAATTTACATCATTACAGACCTTTTGAGAGTGGGGCAGGGCATCACACTGGAGATAGAAAAAGGGACGGAAGTCAGAGTAAATCAAGGAAGAGGCATCAATATTGAAGGTGGAACGTTTGTCGTGCAGGGATCTTTACAGGATACTGTGAAATTTGTTCCGAATTATATTCTCGATGAAAACTGGAACTGGAATGGCATCACCATCAACTCAATTAATCAACCTGATCAGATTATAATTCAATATGCCTTAATCAAAAAGGCCACTGTAGCAATCAGGGCAATTGCGGCAAACTTTTTGTCAATCCGAAACAATCTGATAACAGATAACAGAAATATCGGCATAAGTCTGTTCAACAGTTCCTTTTCATTGATTGAAAACAATCGGATCAATGAAAATTTCCTGGGGATTGAAATCTTTGCTA